>SXHE01000802.1 GCA_005773755.1 Planctomycetia bacterium | reverse complement strand
GCCGGGCGAACCGGTCGCTGTGCCCGCCGGCTTCGCGGACCGCGTCGTGAAAGAGATGTACGCCGAGCGCCACGCACGCACGCGGCGCAAGAGCTACACCTACGCGCTGGGCGCGCTCGCCGCTTCGCTGCTGCTCGTGGCGGGCGCGATGGTCGTGATGTACTTCGTGATGCCAAAAGAGCAGGGCAGTAAGGACGAGTTTGTGAAGCCGCCCGCGCCGCCGGTCGAAGTCGCGCCGCCGCCGCGCGAGAAGCCACCCGCGCCGCCGGTGCGGATCGGTGACGAGTTCGCGAAGGCCGGGCAAGCGTTCCGCGACGCGCCGAAGCCGATCACCGATTCCGTGGCCGCCGCGCCGAAGCTGTTCGACGCGCTCGCGGGCACGTTCAAACTGCCCGCGCCGCCACCCGACCCGATGGCGAACGTCGAGCTTCCGAACCTGCCGGTCGCGGCCCGCGCCGGGTTGGAACCGGTGACCGGCACCGCGGAGAAGGCGTTCAACCGCTTCTTGAGAGATGTGGGCGCGGTGAAACCGAACTCGTAGCGCGGCACAGAAACCCACGCGCCAGGGGTTTCAACGCCTGGAACCTGCGGCGAACCGAACACAGGCTCCTCTCATGCTCACTCGCCTCGCACTCACCTTAGCATTCGCACTCGCCCTCTCCGCCCCCGCGAGCGCGGCTCCGCGCGACGAAGCCCTGCGCCTCGCGCCGTCCGACTTCGCGCTCGTCGTCGTCGTGCAGAACCTGCGCGACCACACGAAGACCGTCAGCGAATCGCCGTTCGCCGGGTGGTTCCCGACCACGGCCCTCGGCAAGCAGCTCCTCGGCGGCGACGCCTTCAAGCGGCTCACGGACGGCGCGACGCCGATCTTCGGCGCGCTCGGCGTCACGTCCTCCGACCTGCTCCAAGACATCATCGGCGACGCGGTGGTGTTCGCGTACTCGCCGGGTGCGGCCGGCGACCCGAAGGGCGAGCGGTCCGTCATCATCGTGCGCCCGCGCAAGCCGGATACGCTCGCGTCTGTCATCGAGAAGCTAAACAAGGCACAAACGGACTCGAAGGAACTGAAGGCCGTCGTCGAGCGCAAGCACGCGGGCGCGGCGTACCACGAGCGCCAGAAGGCCGCAGGTGCGTCCGACTTCTACTGCTTCCGCAACGGCGTGTTCGTGTTCTCGCAGTCGGAAGCGGAGATCAAAGCCGCCATCGACCGCGACGCCGAAGACACCAAGATCAAGGTTCCCGTTCTGATCGCGCGGCTCGCCAAGCTGGACGTGGCCGACGCCGCGGCGGTCGTACTGGTCAACCCGCGGGCGCTCGACGCCGAACTCGCGGCGAAGGTGAAGGCCGCGAACGCCGGCGAGAAAGCGTTCCTCACGAAGTTCGCGGAGGTGTGGGCCGCGACCGAGGCCGCCGCCGTGTACTTCGCGCTCGACACGGGGGCCGAACTCGGCGTGTCGCTCCAGTTCAACGCGGACAAGCTGCCCGCCGGCGCGAAGGGCTGGCTGACCGGCGCGCGCACCCCTTCGGCGGTGTGGGCCGCGATCCCCGATGACGCGCTCCTCGCGGTCGCGGGCCGGTTGAAGCCGACCGACTTGCTCGACTTCCTCGGCGCGCTGAACGCCGGTGACGGCAAGCCGACCGCGCGCGAAACCGTCGAGCAAATCTTGGGGCCGATCATCGGCAAGGACAAGCTGCCCGCGGTGCTCGACGCCCTCGGCCCCGACTGGGGCGCGTGGGTGGTGCCTGGCGCGAAGGACGCCGCAGTGCCCACGGTCATTGCCGCGATCAAGGTCCAGGGCGCGAAAGACGCGGAGGCGGCCAAGTCGCTGACGCAGGCGCTGGAGTACGGGTTCCAGGTGGCGCGGATCGCCTACACCGCGAAGCACAAAGATCAGCTCGACCTGAAGGAAGAGAAGGACGGCGACGCGGTCATCAAGTCGCTGGTCGGCGACGGCCTTCCGGCCGGGCTGCGCCCCAGCTTCGCGCTGAAGGGCGGCTACCTGCTCATCTCGACATCGCCGGACGCGCTCAAGTCGTTCAAGCCGCCGACCGGCGAACCGAAGGCCGGTGGCGACGTGCCCATCGCGCGGTTCAGCGGCACCGCGACCCGCGCCTACCTGACCGCGAACGCGGCCCCGCTCGCGAAGTTGCTCGCGACCGCCGGCGGGGGCGAAGAGAAGGCGCTGGTGGAACAACTGGTCGGCTTCGCGGCCGTGCTGGAACCCGTGGACAAGATCGAACTACTCACCCGCGGCGACGCCACCGGCGTGAAGCTGATGCTCCGCGTGAAGACCGCCAAGCCGCTGAAGAAGTGAGGATGCGAAACGTGCAGCGACTTCACGCGGCCGGTTCTCCGACCGCGAGTTTCATCAACTCTGCGATCCGACCTGGAGCAATCCCGACACTCTTCGTAAGGCACCACTCCGCTTTGTTCTCGAACATCGCATACCAGCCAAAGCGATAACGCGGGGCAACCACATACACCATCACCGCGCCCGTTCTTGTGTTGATCGTGTCGCCGGAGTACCAAGCGTACAGTCCGCGTACACAAAGTGAGCGGTTCAAGTTCGATTCGCTCGTTCGCGTGCCGTGAACCCGGTTGGTTTCGCCCCGATACTCGAACCGTCGCGATTCAGGTATCACCTGATACTCGCGGGTCGAGAGAACGCGGTGTGGGTGAAACGGTGGCACACCGAGTTCGCGGCGCAGACTCCAGCTTCCCACCCCTGCGATACCGAGCATCTTCCCTCGGAAGCCGAGCCAACGGTCTCCGAACCAGTGGTCGATGTGAATTGCCGTGAGCCTGTGCGCGTTGTCAGCGATGGTGCCCCCCCCGACCAATAGGCCTGCCACCGCGAGGAACCCCGCATCGTCGTTCGTGGTCGCTTCAAGATCGAGCACGGAAAGCCTCAATTCGGATGGTCTGCAACCGCCGCGATTTTAGCGCAGCGGGCGCAGGCCGTCAACACACGACCGCGAGCGCCCTCACTCGACGTTCCCTACTTCGTCGCTTCCAGGTACGCGCTCAGCGTCTCGGCGTTCGTACTGAACACCTCGCTCGACACGTACTTGAAGCCCGTCGCGAACTTCGGCTGACCCACCAGGCGCTCGCCGGCGTAAGTGCTTATCCATTTGCCGTCGGCGTCCAGTTCTTTCACGATGCGGCGCACTTCGGGTTCCAGTTCCTTCGCGCCGCGCGCTTGCGAAGCCGCGAGCGGCTTTCCAGACTTCGCGTCGTCGTACTCCTTCTCGATCTGCTTGAAGCCGGCCGGTTGCTTCCAGCCGTAGTGCCCCGGTGTCGCGCCGTCGTCGTAGGTCAGCTCGTACTTCGCGTTCATGTAGAGCGACTTGTTGGTCTTCAGTTCGTAGAAGCGGGCGACGCGGCCGTCGGGCAGCAGCGACTTGTTGAAGTACGCGAGCGCCTTCGGGATCGGTTCGAGGTACTTCTTCTCGCCCGTGTAGCGCGCGATGCGGATCAGCGTGCGCATGGCGTCCTGCGACTCCCAGCCGGTGATCGCGGCCGGCTCGAACTTCCGCGCCCAGATGGGCACCATCGCGTGGCTGTACTGCTGGCACCAACCCGGCTGCGGGTCCGGCATCTGCGCCAGACTGAGGAAGTCGCCGAGCTTCGCGAGCGCGTCCTTGTACTTCGCCTCCTTGTAGGTCTCGTGCGCCTCGATGAACACGTCGGCCACGGTCCCGGCGAGGCCGTCGTTGAGCGTCGGGTAGTCCCAGTAGTTCTTGACGCGGCCCTCGGTCTTCCAGTCGTAATCGGGGTACTTCGCCGGCTTTGCGACAAAGTCCTCCGCGGCCTTCGTCCAGATTTGCGGGAAGCCGCCGCTCTGGAACTGCGCCTTCAGCATCGCGTCGAGGCCGTAGGTCGTGGCCTCGTGGATGGCCTTGTCCTTGAAGCCGAGCGCGCGGTCGGCGCGCATGAGCATGACGAGCGCGGCCTGCGTCTGGCCGTCGTCGAGCGACGAGGCGTTCCAGTTCCCGCCCTTGCCGTTGCGGTACTTGCCCATGCGGTTCACCTTTTCAAAGTGAATCGTCTGGGTCCACCCGCCGGACTGGAGCTGCCCGTACACGAGCGCCTCGGCGGTCTCGCGCGCGGCGTCGCGGTAGAAGGTGTCGCCGGTCGCGGCGAACGCCTTCAGGTACGCCATACCGACGGTCGGCGTGCCGGGCGGTTGCACGAAGATCGTGGCTTCGGTCGCGACCCCTTCGCCCCACCGCTGCTTCAGGTCGGGCGTGTAGTAGTAGACGTACCCGCCGCGGCTCGCGACCTTCGTGCGGTAGAACGTCGCGGCACTCTTGAGGGCTTTGGTGGCCTCGGCGCGCAGATCGGCCGGCTCCGCGGCGCGCAGCGGCGGGGCGAGGAGGCAGAGCGCGAGCAGCGGGAAGCGGAGCGACATGAGTGCGCCTCGTGGGAATCGCGTCGCCCAATCGTAACACGCGCGCGGCGCGATACAACCCCCGCGCTCGTTCAGCCCCTGTAGTGCTCGCGCGAGATCGTGCGGTGGCGAACCGCGCGGCGCGTCCCGGCGTCCGTATACTGACGCTTCACACGCCGATACCAGCGCCGGGAGAGGGCACATGGCCGAGTGGCAACGGACACACACTTGCGAACAGCTCCGCGAAGAACACGTCGGGCAGACCGTCACCCTCAACGGCTGGGTGCTCACCAGCCGCCGCTTCGGGAACCAAATCTTCATCGACCTGCGCGACCGCTACGGCATCACCCAGGTCGTCTTCGAAGGGGATAACGCGGAGCAGTACGCGAGCGCCGACAAGGTGAAAAGCGAGTGGGTGCTGTCGGTGACGGGCCTCGTCCGCAAGCGGCTCGAAGGGGCCGCGCGCGCCGACATCGCCACGGGCGCGGTCGAGGTCGAAGCGAAGGTGCTGCGCGTCCTGAACCAGTGCCCGCCGCTGCCGTTCGAGGTCAGCGAGTTTGGCACCGAACTCGCCAACGAAGACCTGCGCCTCCAGTACCGCTATCTCGACCTGCGCCGCCGCTCGCTCCAGAAAGTGCTGATCCTGCGCCACCGGCTGTGCAAGGTCATCCGCGACTACATGGACGCGAACAACTTCCTCGAAGTCGAAACGCCGATGCTCGGCAAGAGCACGCCCGAAGGGGCGCGCGACTACCTCGTGCCCAGCCGCGTGTTCAACGGCGAGTTCTTCGCGCTCCCGCAGTCGCCGCAGCTCTACACGCAACTGCTGATGATCTCCGGCTACGACCGGTACTTCCAGATCGCGCGCTGCCTGCGCGACG
>SXHE01000080.1 GCA_005773755.1 Planctomycetia bacterium | reverse complement strand
GAGTTCGGGTTCGGCTTCTCTCCGATCTTCTCGACCTCCTTCTCCTTGCCCTCTTCGTCCTTTACCTTCACCTTCTCGCGCGTCTCCAGGAACTTGGAGATGTCGCCCTTCTTGTCCTTCTTCGGGACCACACAGTAGAAGTTGGCGATGCCGGTCGAGTGGTCGGGGTCCTGACCGACGCCGACGTAGATGCGGCTGTCGTAAACGATCGGCGTACCGATGAAGTCGTTGCGCGCACCGGTGCCGCCCAGTTCGTAGACGGTGTCCTTCGGGTTCGCGTCGAACTTCCAGATCAGTTCGCCGGTGTCGGGGGTGAACGAGTACAGCCACCCGTCGCCGCCGGGGAACACCACCTGCTTGACGCCGTCGAACTCCCCGTACACGGGGTTCGACCACTGGCCGTGCATGATGTTCTTGCCCGGCAGACTGCTCTTCCACTTCAGTTCGCCGGTCTTCTTGTTCAGGGCGACGAAACTCGGCGCGTTCGGGCTGGGCAGGTTGATGTGCCCCTCGTCCACGCCGTTGGCGGTGACCGTGTAAATGATGTCGCCGACGATGAGCGGGCAGCCGGTGGCCGCGTTGTGCGGGAACACGTCGTGCTTACCGATCATGTCGTATTCCCAGATGATGTCCACGTCGGTCGGAGTCTTGTACCGTTCGGTCTGTATGCCCTGGTTGCCGTCGGCGAACCCGTTCACGTCGGCGCACACGACCGTACAGCGGTTGCTGATGTAATAGATCCGATCGCCCTCGACCGTCGGCGTCGAGCACAGCCCGATCTCCGGCCAGTCCACGACGTTGCCGCCGGGCAGCTTGTCGTGAACCGCTTGCCAGAGGAACTTGCCGGTCTTCTCCTCGAAGCACATGAGGATGCCGCGGTCGATGGCCTCGATCTCGCCGTCGGCACCCTTCTTGGTGTCGCGCGGGTTGCGCGCGCCAGCGTTGTTCGTGCCGACGAACACCTTGCCACTGGCGATGATCGGCCCGCCGTAAGAGCGGGAGCCGAGTTTGGCCTTCCACACCACCCACTCCGCCTCCCACTTCTTGTCCGCTTCGACATCGTCGCCCCACTTGGGTGACTCCTTGGGGTACTTCGCGACCTTGTCTTTCATGTTCACCATGTTGCGCGCGGTGGTGCCACCAAACATGGTGTGATCGCTCGGCCCGGCAACAGGTGCCGCCGGCGGGTCGGCCTTCACCGGCTGCGGTGCCGGCGGCTGATCGACGGCGGGCGGCGCGACCGGAGCGTTACCACTCAGGGCGAACACCAGCCCGGTCACACCGAGGACAAGGGCCGCGACACCGAGGATCGCATAACGAGGGGTCATAGAAACGGTTCCTCTAGGGTGGTTCGTTTATCGCCGCTCGCGAAGCCGCGAGCGGCGCGGGTGTGATTACTTCTTGTTTCTGGTGATGCTCAGGTTGTCAAAGAACAGTTCGGAGCCGGGGTTGATCTTCCCATCGATCTCCTGCACGTTCGGGATAAAACCGTACAGCCCGGCGGCCCCCTCGCGGTTGGGGTGCGTGTCCTCGAAACTGATCGTCCAGGCTTCGGGTTCCCTGTCGCCGGTCTTCCACACCTTCCCGCGGATCAGGGCAGTCTTCTCCTTCTGCTCGACACCGAACTTCATCGTGTACCAGGTGTCGGGCTTCCAGTCGAACGTGACGACTTCGTTGATGCGCGGGCGCACCTCCCAGGAGGTGATCCGGAGCGTCAGCGCCTTCAAGTTCGGGTCCGGTTTGCCGTCGAGGACGAGCGTGTACCGGGAGTTGACCAGTCCGCCATCGGGCAACTTCTCGCGCACCAGCCCGCCGCGGATGTCGGTTTGGATGGTGTAGTCGCTCGAACTCGGTTCGGTGATGTACGCAATCGCCTTCGCGATCGGCGGGCGAGCGTTGTTGTTCACCTTGCTCAGCACGTTGTTCTTCTCGCCGAACGCCTGGACCGTGTACTTGCCGTTGGTGTTCACCCAGCCCATCGGCGACGAACCGGCCGGAGCCGCATCGAAGTTGGCCCGCACGGGAAGCTGGGGCGCGACACGCACTCGACCGCGGGCGACGAGGCCGTTGACGTTCACCTCGACGTAGCCCTGGGAGCTGGGCAACTTGCCGAGCGTGATGGTGCCGGTCGCGGCATCGCCGGTCACGGTGCCGTCGAGCTTCGGTGGTTGCGCGCCGGTCGGCGTCTTGCCGGGCAGAATGATGTCCCATTCGGCCTTCGCGCCCGTGGGTGCTTTCACCTCGCGGCCGTTGGCGTCGATGTACACGACCGTAAACTTGACAGGCGAACCGGGCTTCACGGTGATCTCCGCCGGGTACAGGCGCAGGCCCGCGACCGCGTCGTCCTTGTATGGCGTCTCCGCCGGTTCTGGTTTGTACTTCACCGATTGCGGCTTGGCGTCCGGCGATGCGAGGCAGAGCAGGTCGGTGCGGCTGTTGAGGTAGACCCGGCCGTTCACGGCGACCGGGGTGCCGTTGGTCTCCGTCTGCACCGGACGGCCGTTGATCGTTTCCTTGAACGTGTAGATGAAGGTGTCGTCCTCGTCGGGCTTCTTCTTCCGGTCGTCATTCAACTTGATGATCGAGAACCGACCCTTCACGTCGAATATGTAGCACTTGCCGTCGGCGATGAGCGGCGCGCCGCGGACCTCAGTCGCGTAGCGGTACTTCCAGAGGGGCTTGCCGGTCTTGGCGTCGAAGGCGTGCAACTCACCGCTGTCATCGGGCATATACAGGATGCCCTCGGCGAGCGCCGGTGATGACAGCCCGAACCGCTGCGACTGCTGGTATTCCCAAACCAGTTTGGGCTTCTTGGTGCTTGGGTCCACCTGACTCGCGTCCACACAGACGACACGGCCGATGCGGTTGGAGTCGATGTTTTCCTCGCCGTGGGCGCAGTAAACCAGGTTGCCGTCAACGACCGGGCTGGGGTTGATCGAGCCGCGGCTGAACAAGTAGCTCCACACGCGCTCGCCGGTGCGGACCTTGAAGGCGTGAAGCGCGCCGTCGCTACCGCCGGTAATCATCAACCGTTGTCCTCCGATGACCGCGATCATCGGGTTCGACTGGTAAGTAACCTTGAGCGGGAACGCGGTTTCCGTGATCCAGACTACCTTGCCCGTCTTGCCGTCGAAGGCGATGAAGCGGTTCGCCCCGCGCGACATGTCGCCCCAACTGGAGCTCAACATCGCCGCGATGACGAGGCCACTGTCGAACGTCGGGGCGTTGATACGGCCACCGTAGCCGCTGACGCGGCCGAACTCTTCCGTCAGTTGCCGCTCCCACACGAGCTTCCCGGCCTTGTCGAGGCAGAGCAGGTTGCCGGCGGTGGTATGGGCGTACACGTAGCCCTCTTTGGGGTCGGCCGCGAGCGGGGTCCACCCCAGTCGGCTGGAGACGATGTCCGTGTGGTAGATGCGCTGTTCGTAGTCCCAGAGCTTCTTGCCGGACTTTTCATCCAGGCAGACGACGCGCTCGGACTCGCCCAACCCTTCGCCGAACCCTTGCAGGACGTACACGCGACCGTCCATGACGAGCGGGGACGCGCGCCCGCCGTAGGGGGCCGACCACACCACGTTACCCTTCGCCTTCAGCGCCGGATCGAAGCTGTCCGGCAAGTTCTTTTCGAGCGACTGCCCGTTCTGGTTCGGCCCGCGCCAATGCAGCCAGTCGGCGGCCTGCGACGCGGAGGTCGCGCAGACCGCGGAGAGTAGGGCGAGGCCAAACAGACGCGGGAGGGGCAGCATTGGGAACTCCGTGGTAGAACTCGCGTTGTCGTGCGTGTCGGTGGGCTACTTCTGATGTACGACCCGGCGGGCTTTCATCTCGAACCGGGGCAGCGATCCGGGCGGGCAGGGGGTCACATCGACGCGGAACAGCAACTCGTCGCGAACCGCGCGGCCAACAGCTTCCGCGAGGGCGAGGCCGTCGCCGCGGGCCGGCTCGACTTCGAGCCGCAGGTCCGCGAGCGGGTTCGCGTGATCGACGTGGATGCGGTACTCCGCGACGTCCGCGAACCGGCGCACGATGGCCTCGATCGCACTCGGGTACAGGTTGTTGCCCCGAATGTGGATCATATCATCCGTGCGGCCCAGAATGCCACCGTCTAACCGTCGCCACGTTCGGCCGGTCGGGTCCGGGTCCGTTGCGATCCGAACCAAGTCGCCGCTCCGGTAGCGGATCAGCGGGCTTCCGACGCGGCCCAGGTTCGTCAGCACCAGTTCGCCGGCAGTGCCCGCCGGCACCGGTTCGCCGGTCGCGGGGTCGATCACCTCCGCGAGATAGTCACTCTCTAATAAGTACATCTGGCCGGGCCGCGCGTCTGCCTCAACCGCCACCGGGCCGATCTCGGTCATGCCGTAGTGGTCGAAGACCCTCGCGCCCCAAACCCGTTCGATCCGCTCGCGCGTGGCCGGGATCGTGCCGCCCGATTCGCCGGCCACGACGACCGCACGGATGGGACTACCGGGGATGTCGATACCCTCTTTCGCGGCAATTTCACCCAAGTGCAGCGCGTAGGTTGGCGTGGCAAACAGTACAGTGCAGCGGTGTTCGAGCAGGCACCGGAGTCGGGCGAGGCTGCTCATCCCGCCACCGGCGATACCGAGGAATCCGGTCCGCGTCGCGGCGTCGAACGCGCTCCAGAACCCCAAAAACGGCCCGAACGAAAACGGGAAAAACAGCCGGTCGCCCGGCACGAGGCCCATCAGTTCGAAGTTCGCCCGCCAGCAGCCGAGCACCCACTCCCACGAATCTGCGGTGTCGAGCCAGCGCAGCGGCGTGCCCGTACTGGTCCCGGACGTCTGATGGAGTCGCGAGTAGCGTTCTAGAGGGAACGTCAAGTTGGTGCCGTAAGGCGGGTTCGCAGCCTGATCCGCGACCAGTTCGGCTTTCGTTGTGAACGGCAGCGATTCGAGATCGTCCGCCAGAACGCTGGCGAGCTTGTGTTGGTAGAATGCGTTGCTCGCGCGAACGGCACCAACGAGCGCACGGAGGCGCGCGCGCGGCTCGGTTCGGCTGTTGTTCGGCAGTGCCGTGGCGGGGAGCATTGCGAACCTCGGCGGCGCGGTGGGGTGACGGGCACTCGCGGCCGGTTGTCCGAGCGATACCGGCATCGTCGGGCGGTCTTACAAGGTCAGTAGCACGAAACGACCTGATCGGTGAACCGCTTCATCAGGGCTTCGCGCCCGGCGAGGCCGACGGATTCGTCCATCACCACGAGCCGCTTCAGCTTCTTCAAATGTGGCGAGGCGGCCAGCGCCTTCGCGCCCGCGGGGCCGATCTTCACGTTCGCGAGGTCGAGTTCTTCCAACTCCCCGAGCGGCGAGTCGGCGATTGCCTTAGCGCCGGATGCGCCGAACGGGTTGTACGAGAGCGTAAGTTTGACCAGTTTCGACGCGGCGTTAGACCGCACGAGCGCGGTCACGCCGGCGTCGGTGAGGTCGTTGTCGGTCAGATCGAGCGTGCGGAGCGGGATGAAGCCGAGTGCTGCCAGCGCGCTCACGGTCGCGTCGGTGCCGTGGGTGCTCGCGGCGGAAAACGCTTCGAGCTGGCGGAACCACGCCGCGCCCACAAGCGCGGTCACCCCGGCCGCGGCCAGCGGCACGTTGTTGTTGATCGACAACGCACGGAGCGAGCTGAACTGCCCGGCTGCGAGCGCCTGCGCCGCTTCCGCGGTGAGCAGGTTGTGGTCGAGTGCGAACGACTTCAGACCGCGCGCGAACACGGCGTTACCAAGCGCGGTCATCGCGGCGGCGCTGAAGCCCGGCCACGGCAGGCCGTCGTCGATCTGGTACGAACCGCTCAAGTTCAGTTCCGTGAGGCTGGTGAGGTGCGGCGACTGTGCCAGCGCGGTCACGCCGCGGTCGGTCAGTTGGTTGTTCGCCAGCAGTAGTGTTCCGAGGTTCGCGACGTTCGGACTCGCCGCGAGCGCGTCCGCGCCGTCGTCGGTGATCGCGCACGCGCCCAGGTCGAGCGCGCGGACGTTGGCGAGCCACGCGGCCCGCGACAGGTGGTCCGCGCCTTCCGCGCCGACAGTCATGCCCATCAGCTTCAGCTCGCGCAGGTTACCGAAGTGCGGCGACTCCGCGAACGGCCGGTAGTCGTCTGGTGTGCCGCCGCCGATGGACAGGTCGAGGTGCTCGATCTGCGCCATGCCGGGCAGGGGAGCGAGCGTCGCGACTGTGATGTCGAGGTTGTTCACCGACAACTTGCGGAGGAAGGGCGCGCCGGCGAACATGCGGGCCGCGTTGTGCGGGAACACATGGGCATCGCTGTCGATGTCGAGTTCCTCGATCACCCCTTTCTTCCCATACCACAGGTCGGGGATCAGCGTATCGTCGCTGAATAACGGGTCATGAAGATGCGCCCACGGGAACCCAGGAAAGAGGCCTACATCGGTCAGGGAAACAACCCACTTCACGCCGTGCTTCTGAACGACTTTGAACCGGCGCTCTTCGAGCTTCTCGCGCTCCGGCGTTCCCTCGCGGAATCGTTCAATCTCCCACGTGAGGCGGATGTACTCGCCGTAACTGTCGTTCTTTGCGCTCAACCACTTCGCGTAATCGAGGTACGGTTGCGCGGCGTCCCGGTTGGCTCGCACGGCGGCGATAAGTCGCAGTTCCTCCGTGGTGCGCGACGGCAACGGCAGTTGCTTCGAAGGGTCGAACGTGCCATCGGGCCGCAACCCGTGCGCGCCGTGATAGAACCGGTCGGCTGCATCCCGATCCGTTGGAGTTTCTGGATACCAGTGGAGGAACTTTGCTCCCCCTTCTTGATTCGGTTCCAACCAATACAGATGGTAATTTTCACCCAACGACGAGCGGAACGGCCGACACAGCACCGGGCGGTCCTCGGCGGTCGGGTTCGCCATGTGGTGGCCGCGCGGCAGGAAATACGTGCCCAGCGACTCGCCGAACAGCGTGACGCGATAGCGCCGCGGCTTCAGCATCCCCATGAACCCGGCGATCTTCAGCAGCGCCCAGCGGTACAAGCCCATGTGAAACTCCGTGCGGTGGTTCGTTCGCGCTCGCTCACGGCTAACGGTTCACTCCTTGTCTTTCTTCTCGGCTTCCTTCTTCACGTACTCCTTGAACGCCCCCATGTTGTAGCTGACGAACAGGAACACGTGGTGCAGCGCCTGATACGTCTCGTCTTCGGGGTCGTCAGCGTAGTCCTTGCGCAGCGCGTACAGCTTTGCGAGCATCTGGTCGGCGTTCATCATGGTGTGGCCCTCTCGTGTTCGCTTCACCGGCGATTCTACCCATCTTGACGCACCGCGGCGCGGGTGCTACTGTCCCGCCGCGCGCGAAGGATTCTGCGCGCGGGTCGGAGTCGCCGCGAATGGTCCGTCGTGTCAGTCAGTCGCTGGTCGCGTGGTTCTTGCTGTGGGACTTGCTCCTGACGGCGGGGGCGTGGCTCGGCGCGTACTCCGTGCGGTTCCACTCCGGCCTCTTCACCGCCAAGCGCGGCGTACCGGACCTCGCGCTGTACCTGCGCGCCCTCCCGCTGGTCTTGCTGGTGGGGATGATCGCGTTCCGCATCGCGGGGATGTACGAGGTCCACCGGCTGCGCCGGTTCCGCGAAGAACTCGCGGCGGTCGCGAGGGGCATCGCCCTGATGACGCTGCTGGTGATGGCGACCAGCTTCGCGCGCCAGGCCCAGCACGAGTCGCGCGGGGCGATGGTGATGTTCGCGGCGTTCGCGCTGGTCGGGCTGACCGTAACCCGGCGGCTGAGCTGGACCGCCATGCGCAAGCTCCGTGCTCGCGGGGTAAACCAGAGCCATGCGCTGGTGGTCGGAACCGGGCGGCTGGCTCGGCGAACAGTGCGCACGCTCCGCGCGGTGAACTGGTCCGGCATCCAGCCGGTCGGCTACGTCGAGGACGACGCCAACCGTGGCCCCGCGGCCGACCTGCCCGTGCTGGGTTCCATTGCCGACCTGCCGGCGCTCGTCGAAAAGCACCACATCGAACACGTGTATGTCGCACTGCCACTGAACCGCTATTCCGACGCGCGGCGGGTATTCGCCGCGCTGTCGCAAACGGTGGTGGACGTGCAGCTCATCGCCGACCTGCCGGCGATTTCGGGCATGACCTTCACCACCACGCAGATTCACGGCATGACCGTGATCGGGCTGCGCGAGAACCCGCACCACGGCCTCAACATGGTCGTGAAGCGGGTCATGGACATCATCCTCGCGTCGGTGGCGATCGTGCTACTCGCCCCGCTGATGGCGGCCGTCGCGCTCCTGGTCAAACTTACCAGCCCCGGCCCGATCCTGTACCGGCAAGAACGGTGCGGGCTGAACGGGTGCTCTTTCATGATGCTCAAGTTCCGCAGCATGAAGATCGACGCCGAGGCCAACGGCACGCCGGTCATGGCGACCGCGAACGACGACCGCCGCACGCCGATCGGCAAGTTCCTCCGCGCGACCAACCTCGACGAACTGCCGCAGTTCTTCAACGTGCTGTGGGGCGATATGAGTTTGGTCGGCCCGCGCCCGGAGCGGCCGAAGTTCGTGAGCCAGTTCGCCAAGACGATCCCGAACTACAACGCCCGGCACGCGGTCAAGGCCGGCATTACGGGCTGGGCGCAGGTGAACGGCTGGCGCGGCAACTCCTCGCTCCGCAAGCGGGTCATGTTCGACCTGTACTACATCAGCCACTGGAACCCGCTGTTCGACCTGCGGATCATGTTCCTCACCGTCTGGCGGATGCTGTTCTCGAAGCAGAAGCACGCCTACTGAATCTGCCGCGCGGCGCGCCCGTTCTTTGGCCCGCGGGTGCGGTTCCCGCTTGCACTTCCGGCGCTCCGCCTTCTATGGTGGAGGGAGAGCGCCCTTCACTCCGACTCGATTCGATGGCCCTACCACCCAACGCGTTTCTCGTCGCCCGCCGCGATGACGGCTTCGGCGACGTGTACCCGCTCCACGACGGGACGCGGTACACGCTCGGCCGCGCGCCGACCAACCGCGTTGTGCTCCGCGACGACCTGTGCAGCCGCGAACACGCGGAAGTGTACGCGGTGGAGGGCGGGTGGCACGTTCGCGACCTGAGCAGCCTGAACGGGACGCACCTGAACGGCGAACAGCTCCGCGCCGAGCGCCCACTCCGCCCGCTCGACGAGGTGCGCGTCGGTCGCACGCGGCTGCTCTTCGTGGACGAAATGAGCCAGTTGCCGGACATGCCCCGCGCGGCCCCGAAGCCGGCAGAGAAGACCGACGGCCTGGAGATTCGGAAGCGCCTGGGGCAAACCCGCTACCAGCAAGGCGCGGCATCGGGCGAAGCCTCCGCGAGCGATACGACAAAGGCCGAACCGCGGGTCGCGCCCCCGCAAGCGGTCGGCGTCCTGTACCGACTCGCTCTGGACATGGCCGCCGCCGCCGACACGACGGAGGTGTGCGCGCTCGCGGTGGACGCTGTGTTCCGCGCGACCCCGGCCGAGGTTGTCGCGATCCTCACGTTGAAGGACGCGCGCGAACTCGAACTGACCGTTCACCGCACGCGCGGCAACGGCCCGGAGACCTACCACAAGGTGTCCCAGTTCGTTAGCAGTGAGGTGCTGTCCGGCAAGCAAGCGGTGCTGGCCGAGAACGTGGCCGCCGACAAGTCGCTCAAGAACCGCGACAGCATCGCGGAGCTGAAGGTCGCGAGCCTGGTCTGCGCGCCGATCCTCTTCGATGACAAGGTGCTGGGCCTGCTGCACCTGTACCGCACGTCCGGGCACGGGCCGCTGAACAACGACGACCTGGAGTTCACTCTCGCGATCGCGCGACAACTCGGGGCCGTGTGGCACCGGCTCGCGCGTCAGGTGACGCTCTCCGCCGAGAACCGCAGCCTGCGCGACCAGCTCCGACTCGAGAGCGAGGTCGTCGGCGCGAGCGCCCCGCTGCGCAACATCGAGTCGCAGATTCTGCGCGTCGGCGAGACGAAGGCGACCGTGCTCATTCGCGGCGAGAGCGGGTCCGGCAAAGAACTCGTGGCCCGCGCGATCCATCAGAACAGCCCGCGCCGGGCCGGGCCGTTCGTCTGCCTGAACTGCGCCGCACTCACCGAAACGCTGCTCGAAAGCGAACTGTT
>SXHE01000801.1 GCA_005773755.1 Planctomycetia bacterium | reverse complement strand
CTCCCCCTCCCCGCACCGGGGAGGGGGGTGGGGGGTGGGGTTCCGATAGCGCGACCGGCGGCGAAGGAGCTTCGCCATGAAGCACCTGCGCTGGCTCTGGCGTGGTCCCGCGCTGGCAATCGGCGCGGTGATGATCGTGTTCGTGCGCGGCTACCAGAAGCTGATCCGGCCGCTGCTGCCGCCGATGTGCCGGTTCCAGCCGGGGTGCAGCGAGTACTTCATCCTGGCGGTGAAGAAACACGGCCCGATCTTCGGGTGCGCGAAAGGCACGTGGCGCATCTGCCGGTGCAACCCGTGGGGCGGCCACGGCTACGACCCGCCGTGACCGGCAACCGGAAATCCCGCTCACACCGGTTTCATACGCGGTGCCGAAGATCGACCGCACACACAACTTTGTCGCATCCGCAAGAAGGGTCAACGATGTCACGCTCGCGGTTGGGGACCTGCGCGATTGCGATCGCGCTCGCCTTCGGTGTCGGGTTCGACGAGCCGGCCGCGGCGCAGCCCGCACCGACCGCGTCGGCCGAAAAGGTTGTCCCGCTGTTCGACCGGCAGACGAAGCTCGAACCGGCCACGGTCGAGGACACCCCCGCCGCGCTCGTCACGCGGGTCGCGGACCGCGTGCGCGACCGGCACGCGCGCGAGGCCCAGTTCCACATCTACGATCACTACCTGCCGCTCTACTGGGAGAAGCGGACCGTCACGATCGAGATCGTGGACCGCGTCGCGAAGGGCGGCGACTCGGTCACGTTCAACATCACCTCGCTCGCGCCGCTCAACAAGCCGAACCTGCGCGCGTTCTTCGAGGGCAAGGGCACCGTCGCCCAGTACTCGGCCAACCTGACCACAACGGAAGTCGATCCGCTGCACTACACCGCGACGCTGAAGACCAACACGAACGAGCGCCGGCCGATCAAACTCGGCGACCGCATCGAGATCGAGTTCAGCCCGTTCCTGAAGCCGCCCGTCGAGGGCCGGACCAACTACTACGGCACCGCGCTCCTCTACGTGGTCGGGCAACCGGGCGTCGCGCCGTGGGAAGGGCGCGGCGCGCGGCTCGATTCGTTCCCGATGCCGGACGTGGCGCTGTCGGGCGGATTGACCACCTCGCACCAGCAGTACTCCAACGAGCCGAAAGAGCGGTTCAAGCAGCTCGCCACGAACGCGGCCCCGACGAGCGGCCAGCCGTTCATGCTGGGCCGGCGGTTGCATCACACCGACTTCGGCACCGGCGCGCACTCGGAGCGGGGCAACCCGGTGTACAAGGAACAGACCGACAAACTGGGCGCGCGGTTCAACGAACGGAGCTGCGTGGGCTGCCACATCAACAACGGCCGCGCACTGCCGCCCGCGGTCGGTGCGCCGCTGCAGCGCTATGTGATTCGCGTCGGTAGCGATGCGAAGGGCACACCGCACCCCAAGCTCGGTGCGACGCTGCAAACGCAAGCGCTCAAGGGCGCGCCCGAGGCGAGCGTGAGCATCGCCAGTTGGACGACCATCGACGGCACCTACGGCGACGGCACCGCGTACACGCTGCAAAAGCCGAACTACAAGTTCACCGGCGTCGTGCCCGAGTTCTACTCGGTGCGCATCGCCCCGCAGCTTGTGGGGCAAGGGTTGCTCGAAGCGATGAGCGAGGACGACATCGCCAAACTCGCGGACGCGAAGGACGCGATCCCCGGCCGGACGAGCACCGTCGCGGACCCGGAGACGCGCCAGTCGCGCCTGGGTCGCTTCGGGTGGAAAGCCGGGATGCCGCGCCTCAAGCACCAGATCGCCAACGCGCTCAACAACGACATGGGCGTCGTAACGAGCGTCTTCCCGAACCCGGATCGCGGGTCCGAACAGGCCGACCCCGGCGCGCCGGGGAAGTTGGCCGACGCCGACCTCGACAACCTGTACCGTTACGTCGCCACACTCGGCGTGCCGCCGCGCCGCAACTTCGCCGACGAAGACGTGGTGAAGAGCGAGAAGTTGTTCGCGAAGGCGAACTGCGCGCAGTGCCACACGCCGGTGATGAAGACCGGGCCGTACCACCCGCTGGCCGAACTGCGGAACCAGACCATCCGCCCCTACACCGACCTGCGGCTGCACGACATGGGCAAGGGCTTGGCCGACAACATGGCGGATGGCCCCGCGACCGGGGCCGAGTGGCGCACCGCGCCGCTGTGGGGAATCGGCCTGACGCCGGGCGTCAGCGGCGGCGAGGCGTACCTGCACGACGGCCGCGCCCGCACGCTGAACGAGGCGATCCTCTGGCACGGCGGCGCGGGCGAGAAGGCGAAGGAAGCGTTTCGCACCATGCCCGCGGCCGACCGCGCCGCGCTCATCAAGTTCTTGCAGTCGCTGTAAGGAGCCGTGGGACAGCCGCAGCACTAACGCTGGATCGTCAGGTACTTCAGCTTCTTCCGCAGCCGGCCGACGCCGTGCATCGTCGTGGCCGTGCCGAACAAGTCGAGGTCGCGGAGGTTCTTCAGCCCTTCGAGGTGAACGAGGTCTTTGTTGCCGACCTTCTTCTGCTGCGAGAGGCTGAGCGTTTCGAGCCAGCGCAGCCCGCTCAGGTGAACCAGCCCCGCGCCGGTCACGCGCGTGTGCATCAAGCGCAGCAACCGTAGTCGCGGCAGTTGCGCGACGCTAGCCAGCCCGTCATCGTCGGCGCTGGAACCGTCGAGGTTCAGGTGCGTGAGCAGCGGGAACGTTTCGACTCCGCGACCGGTGGCCTTGGTGCCGCTCAGGTCGAGCCGGCGCAGGCGCTGGACCGGCGCGAGGTGCCCGACGGCCTTGTCATCGGCCTTTGCCAGTTCCAGCACTTCGAGCTTCGGCAACTTCGCCAGCACCTGAAACCCCGCCGCCGACAGCCGGCGCGTGCCGAGCCGCAGCTCGCGCAACTCGGTGAACTCCGCGAGCCGCGCCGCGCCCGCGTTGCTCGTGCTCGCGCCGGGCGCGATCAGCGTTCGCAGCGTCTTCCGCAGTGGCGCGAGCGCGTCGAGGCCTACATCGTTGAGTGGCATGTTGCCGAGGTGTAGGTGTTCGAGGCTCTTGAGCTTCGCGATTCGCGGCAGCAAGTCGGGTGTGGCCCGCCACCGGGCGAGCACCAGCCCGCGCAGGTTCGGCAGCCGCGCGAGTTCGTCGATGTGTTCTGCGAGGGCCGCGCCCCCGCCGAGATACCACACCCCGATCGGTGTCGGCGACTCTTTCCACGGCGCTTGGCGGAACGTGTCGAACGGGTCCGCCGGCACGGGCAAATCTTCCCAGTCGTCGGCTTCCGGTTCGTACTCGTCGTCAGCGAACACATCGACGAAGTCGTCGGCCTCGTTCCACCCCGACTCCTCACACAGCGCAGAGGGCAGCACCCAGGTCATTCCCGGCCAGCCGTCCGCGACGAGTGCCGGCAACCGGCCCAGCGGGGTTTCCTGAAAGTGGAAGCTTTCGAGCAGGCAGGTCTGCGAGTTGTAATGGCCGATGGTGGGCAGGCCGCGGTCGTGCGGGCCGATGTCCCACATCGCATCGGGAAGCTTCGAGCCGACTTCCTTCGCCCACAGCCGACCGTAATTCTTCCACCACTTCTGATGTTGCGCGAACAGCTCGTCGTATTCCGGGTCGCCCGCAGGCAGCGCGGCGAGGCGCACCTGAAGGCGCATCAACTCGCCGCGCGGGTCGTCGTGCTCCTCCAGCCAGTCGGCCAGCACGAGGCGCGGCGTGTCGTCGTCCGGCTCGCGGTGGCACGCCGCGAGCAGCGCTTTGCACTCGCTGCCGTGCCGCGGGAACCGTGTGGGCGTTCGAGCCATCAGTCACCTCCATCTACCGACAACAGCGAGCGGCGCGGCGTCAGCCCGCCGGTAGCTACACAACTCAACAACGCAATG
>SXHE01000800.1 GCA_005773755.1 Planctomycetia bacterium | reverse complement strand
TGGCATCGGGAACGTACTCGCCTGGACCCGGCATACGCCAATCTCCTGACTCCCACGGCTCGGATAGTCAGGGTAGGACGAACACGGAGAAATGGCACTCCTGGTGCTACAGTCTCGAAATTCTACAATCATTTTGCTTGACTAAATCTTTCATACGTCTGATTACAAGCTCAATCGATCTCTCACCGTGCGTATTAAGAATGGCCCGCGCGCACCGCTCGATCCGTTTGGGCGGGCCGGACACCGAGTCCGGGTTCATGGATCCGCGCTGAGGCCGTCACTCCGGTGCGGAGCCAGCAACGTTGCACAGGAGATTCGACATGGCGAAGACGAAGAACAACGGAATCGAACGACTCCGTGCCGACGCGATCGAACTCGACACGCGGCTCAAGACGCTGGGCCGCGAAGCCGGACGAACGTGGGCACTCGATGCCGGTGCTGCCACCCTGAAGCAGTTGGCGGCACTCGTCAAGGCGCGGCGGACCGTGCCGGGCTATGTGTCCGAGTGTGCCGCCCACCGCCTCGGGTTACCCGGTCGACTGTACCTCGACCTCTACGGCCCGGACTCCAGCGAGAACGAAGGGGACGCCGCGGACTCCTTCTGGCACGCAGCCCTCTGGGGCGAGGGCAACGCTATTCGCGACCTCGACGTGGCCGAAGCGTTCATTGGCGCCGCGTTGGAAGTCTGGGCCGAGGTGCAAGCGGGGTGCTGACCGCCAGCAGGACGCGACCACAGGGTCGAGGTCCACGGCCACGATCGCAGTGGGTATAGGGCGGGGACTGAACCGGCCCTGGCAGAGACGGCCGCGGCGCTCGCCCAAGTCGGCCCGTTCACTTGTCGCGCGTCGGAACCGACCTGATGCTGGCCTTCGCACGCAACCCGTAGTTGTAGTTCATCCGATGTTGACTTTCGTGTTGTTCGGTTCAATCACCTTCGTCCTCGGCGTTGCTGTCTGCGTTGCTCTCTCGCTCTTGAGTCACGCGTTCAACCGATAGGGCATCGCAACGTGGGCCTTCAGCATCGCATTCCGGGTGGGCAAGGACATCGGGTTCGACTGGAGTGCGTTTTGTTCTCGAACCAGCTGAAGCCCGAAGGTGGGCGGCGAGCTGAAGGGCCAGCACATAAAACCTAGGTCGGCAAACGCGACTGGATGAGCTTGTTTTCAAGAGCCTTGAGGTATTTGGTGGTGACCTACTTGCGCTGCACGAGCAAGGCGGGTTGCCGTAGAACGACTCCGTCAATCCGGGCCGTGTGCCGGGATCACGGGGGCAATCGTGGACGACCTGGGGCCGTTCTGCTGTCAGAACCTCGACTGCCCGGACCACGGCAAGCGGGGGCACGGGAACCTGACGGTGACTTCCCGGTACGGGCCGGGAAAGACCCGCCGGATGCTCCGGTGCTCCACCTGTAAGACCCGGTTCTCGGAACGCAAGGGCACGCCCTTGTTCGGTGCCCGGCTCGCCCCGGCGACCGCGACCGCCGTCCTGGCGCACGTGGCCGAGGGGGTCGGCACTCGCAAGACCGCTCGGCTCACCGGCGTCCACCCGGACACCGTCGCCCGGTACACCCGACTCGCCGGCGACCACGCCGCCGAACTGCACGACGAGTTGGTCGCTTTTTCCCCCGAAGACCAACGAGGTACAGTTCGACGAGAAGTGGGCGTTCGTCGGCAAGAAGCAGAAGAACTGCGCCCCGGATGACGCCCGGCGCGGGGACTGCTGGGACCACGTGGCTCTCGACCCGGAGACCCGACTGGTCGTCAGCCTGGTGGTCGGCAAGCGAACCGCCGACGCGACCCACACGCTGGTCCGGGACTTCCGCCGACGGACCGGCGGTCGTGTGATGCGGCTGATGACTTCCGACGAGTACCCCGTGTACGAGGAGGCGATCCGAGACGCCTACGGGCAGGTGGTCGTGCCACCGCGGACGGGTCGTTTGGGTCGTCCCCAAAAGCCGCACACGGTGGTCCCACCGGCGGTCACGTACGCGACCGTTCACAAGGAGAAGGAGAACAACCGTGTGGTGCGGGTGAGCACGCGTGTGGTGTTCGGAACGCTGTCGGCGGTGGTTTTGGCGTTGGTCGCGTCGGCGGTCAGTTGTGTGGTGAACACGAGTTTCGTGGAGCGTCAGAACGGGACGGACCGGAACCGTTGCAGCCGGAAGGTGCGTAAGAGTTACGGGTTCTCGAAGGACTGGGCCGTGCATCGTGCGGCGAGTGTGTTCAGCTACTTCAGTTACAACTTCAGCTGGCCGGTGCGGACCCTTCGTGTGAAGGGCGAGGACGGTCGGTGGCAGAAGCGGACCCCGGCAATGGCCGCCGGGTTAACGGATCACATGTGGTCCTTGCCGGAGTGGCTGACCTACCCCATCAGGCACGTGCAGCGCAAGTAGGTCACCACCGACGCACGCGTCTCGCCCCCGCCGATGTTCGGCACGATCCGCAGTTCCAGCGCGGTGACCCCGTCGAGGTCCACGCGGTAGTTCTCGACCTCCGCTGTCCCCGGCGGGCTGAAGGTGTACTGCTGGCGGACGATCTCGCGGTACGAGTCGTCGCCGTCGCCGACCACCGCAGCACGAACTCCTGCGTCCGCCTCGCCCCGTTCTCGCGGCGCACGCGGCGCACGCGGCGCACCGAGGTCGGCACGTCGAACAGTAATCGAAGCGTCTGGGGGCCCGACCCGGCTGCCCGCCACCCGGCCCCGCCATCGCCGTGCGGGACGAGGGCGCTCACGCGAAGGGGTACTCGGCTGCTCCCTACCAGCCCGGATTATGCATACCTGCTGCCGGTAGCACCCTGTTGAAGAGCACAAGCCGTTGATCTCCGCCGCGTTGGTTCGCACGCCGGCCTGGCTGATCGCCTCCGCCGCCCGAGTTGCGGCCAACTGGAAGTAGATCTTGGCGGTGCCGTGAGCCACCATCTCGGCCGCGTTGGCCGCCCACCCGTCCGGCTCCCACTTGTACGGAGTCTGCCCCAGTTCGTTCACCGCGGCATTCGCGGCCGCTCGCGCGGCGACGAGGGCCGACCGCTTGACCGCACCGTCAGCGAACTGCTCGGCCACCTCGATCGCGGTGACGCTCCGCTTGTCGGTCAACAGGTCCCCGAGTCGTCGGCAGCACGCGCAGCCGAACAGCCACATCTTCCGCGCGTTCTGCCGACTCTGCACGGCCTCACACACCGGGAACCACGACCCAGCCGCGAGCCACTGCCTTTCGGTGGTCAGTGCCTTCATCCGAGCCTCGCCACGATCGCGTCCTCAACCCACGACTTGCCCAGCACCAGATCGACCACCCAACACCTGCGAACGTGTGGCCCTTCACCTCGGCAATGCGAAAGGATGTCGTCGCTATCGCAGCCGGCATCCTGAAGCGTCCGCGAGGATCGGCATCGCGTCCGGCGCAAGGTTCCGTTGCCCGGTCATCCGTCGGGAGGGCCTTTCGCGCTCATTTCTCCGTGAACGGTCCGCCACCCGCGGCCTTCAGTGCCTCGCGGACCCGTTCCCCCTTCAGATCTTGTGGTGCCTTGCCCAGCGCCGCCGCGGTGTCCGCGGCCTCGCCCATCGCCATCGCGGTCGCCGTCACGCGAGTCGAGGCGTGCGCGCCCCGCGTCGCCGAGTGGCACCGCCCAGCGACAAGCAGGTTCTCGACCTTCTGCGGCAACAGTGCGCGGTACGGGATGTCATACGGGTCGGGCTGCACCTTCTTTGGCTCGAAGTCGTTGGCCCCGCCGACGGTCGTCTTGTTCGGGTGCAGGTCGAGGTACCAGCACCCAGTCGCGATCGCGTCGTCGAACCGCGTCTCCTTCATCAGGTCGTCTTCCTTGAGGACGTACTGACCCGTGATCCGGCGCGACTCGCGAACGCCGACCCACGGGTAGGCTTCGATGAAGTACGACTGCTCGAACCCCGGCACGTCGCGCTTCCACGCCTGGAACATCGCCCACGCGTCGGCCCGCCCCTGCATCTCGGCCCGCGTCAGGTCGGCCGCGTCCGTCGGGTTCGCTGGCACGCGCACCCCGTGGATGTACACCTCGCTCTCGTGGAACGTGAACCCGACACCGGGGCCGTAGTAGTACGGCAGTTCGCCGCGGGTCTGGGCCTTCGCGAGTGCCTCCCGGCACTTCGCGCTCATATCCGCGGTTTTCTTGACGTTGCCGATGCGGAGGTGCAGCGTCAGCGGTTGCGCCTCGGTGTTCTGCACGAACGGGGCGCCGGCCCACGCGGCCACATCCCCGTCGCCCGTGCAGTCGATCACCGTCCGCGGTTCAACGGTCACGAGGCCGTCCTTGTTCGCGACCGTCACGCTACTGATGCGGCTTCCGGTTGTGGTGACGTCGCACGCGAACGAGTTGAACAGCACCGTGAGGTTGTCGCGGTGCTTGCGCAGCAGTTGGTCGAGGATGACCTTGAACTCGAACGTGTTCGGGATGGTCGGGTTGTGCTTCGCGGTGTGCGTGGCGTCCGGCTTGCAGACGCCGGTCTTGGCGAGCAGTTCCAGCGCGATGCCGCGAACGACGATGCGGTTGTCCTTGATGCTGGCAATGCCGTCGAAGTAGGGCAGGCCGACACAGGTGATGATGCCGCCGGCAAACGGCGCCTTCTCGACGAGGAGCACCTTGGCCCCGCCGCGAACCGCTGCGAGCGCCGCCGCCGTTCCGGCGCACCCGCCCCCGCACACGAGCACGTCGGTGCGGAACCGCTTCTTCGCCAACGGCTGGCTCGCCGGTTGCTCGGCGCGACCGACCGAGGCGAGCGCGGCCGTGGCCGCGGCGGTCGCCACGAACCGACGGCGCGAACGTCGCCGTGGGTTCAGCGGATCGGGAGGGTTGGTCGGGTTCATTGCGGGGATACCTGTTACCAGTTGGAGGTGCGCGACGGGCACGGGCGCGGTCCCAACGGAACCGCAAGATGCGTGGCGCCTGGGTCGGAACGCTCTCCGTGGATGGGGTCTCGCGCGCCCCCTCTGGTCGCATCGCCCATGATGCCAGCATGACTGATCCGCCGCCAGGTGCAAGACCGCACCGCGCCGGCGCCTTGCGGCCCATCACCACAGCGGTTACTCTGCCCTTCGTTCCCGTGGTCGGTTTAGTTCGCCGGTTCTCCGGCAGGACGATGTTGCGTCGTCCGAGCAAGTGCCACTCCGTGCCGCGCGGGGAAGGCTGTTCCAGCACCGCAATCGATCGCGACGACCTCATTAGTGAGGCGGTCTGAAACACCCCCGCGGCTCATCGTTCCGGGATCCCGGATGACCGAGGGTGCCGTAATCCTTCCGCGCCGCAGGTGAAGGAGTAGACGCCGCGGGAACACCACCGGCCTCTGGGGCGTTACCCCTGACCCGTGTCGTTTGGTGTCGGTCATCCACTTGAGGACTCGACCCCTCGTGCGGTGCTGGGTCGGGGCAGCCACCAAATACAACGGATACTCACGCCGCTTCGCTTAGACGTTGATTGTGTGGTCCTCGGGCGGTCTACACCGTCAGCAAGAAGTCGGTCAGACTGAAGGATCGAAATTCTCTTGCATTGGTTCTTCACGCGATTACCATGCACCGAAAATGAGTGGACCGAGTTGTTATGGCAACACCCGCACAGCCCAATTCACCAAACCTCCCGCCGTTCGGGTTATTGAAATCTTCGTCCTCGTTCCTTCTCATCCCGCCGGGGAACACGACCGTCAAACTGGTGCGGCCGGTCGGTGACTCGGTCGAGTACGTCCCGCCGCCGACCGGGCAAGGGATCGCGTCGTGGGTGTGGGAACGCGACCCCGGTGCCAACCCGCCGACGTTTCTCCTCCGCGCGCCTGCGGCCGACCTCGCGGCCGCCGCTCCGCTCGCGCGGTGGCGCGGCGCACTGGCGCCCGACTTCCCGAACGGCGTCGTTCAGAGCCTCAGCGCGCCCGGTACGAAGCGGTTTGCCGCCTTCGCTCGCGCGCTGCTCACGCTCACCGCCGAGTTGCACCGGGCGAAGTGGCGTCTCGGCCTCACCGGCCCGGATAACGTGTACGTCATCGAGCGCGACAAGGTCTCACTCTTCTTGCCCGATCTGGGGTTCGCGTGGTTGGGTTTGGTCGCGACGACCAAACCGAACTGGCTCGGGGCGACGGCGACCGACAAGCCGCTCTGGTCCGAGGAACGCACCCTCCGGCAGTACGCCGCCCCGGCACACTACGAGGGGCGCCACCCCGCTCTCGGGGCCAGCAACCCGGCGGGTTGGAACGAACTCGTCCAACAAGACCTTCGCGTCTGCGCCCGCCTGCTCCGCTTCGCCCTGACCGGCGACGCGGGCGCGGCCGAACCGACCGGCGCGAAGTCCAACCCGGTGTGGCGCACGATCCGCGACGCGGACGCCGGCAAGTACGTCGCAACGGACGACGCCACCGCCGCCGAGCAGATGCGGGACGCGTTGTTGACCGGGCTGCGCGAACCGCTGCACGAGCCGAAGACGGACCCTGTGCCGGTCAAGCCTTCGCGCCGCGGGGGGTGGGTCGTTGCCGCGTGCCTCGCGGTCGCCGCCGCGGTAGTCGGTGTCGTGATGTTCATGAAGGATCCGACACCTTCGCCGGACGTGGTGA
>SXHE01000799.1 GCA_005773755.1 Planctomycetia bacterium | reverse complement strand
AGGTACACGCCGCCGTCCGTTTCGCGCGCGATGCTGCTGCCGACCGCGTTGCAGATGGCGAGCGTGGTGTGGCCCATGCGCTTGCTCTCGCGCAGGGCCGCGAGCGTGTCCGCGGTCTCGCCGCTCTGGGTGAGCGCGAGTACCACCGTGTTCCGGTCCATCGGTGGGTTGCGGTAGCGGAACTCGCTCGCGTACTCGACTTCGACCGGCACGCGGGCCAGTTCCTCGAACAGATATTCGCCGACGAGCGCGGCGTGGTAGCTGGTGCCGCACGCGGTCATAATGACGCGGTCGATCTGGCGGAGCTGTTGCGCGCCGAGGTTCAGCCCGCCGAAGTGGGCCGTGCTGTCGGCGGAGTCGAGCCGGCCGCGCATCGCGTTCGCGAGCGCTTCGGGCTGCTCGTAAATCTCCTTCAGCATGTAGTGGGGGAAGTCGCCCTTGTCGCTGTCGCCTTCGCCGAGGAACGCGCCGATGTCGCTGGTCGAAACCGATACCGGGGCGAGGTCGTGATCGCGCACCTCCCAGTCGGTTTCCGTCAGCGCGCAGATTTGCCGGTCCGCGAGGTACACGACCTTATCGGCGAACCCGGCGAGCGCGTTGGCGTCGCTGGCGAGATAGGTTCCGTCGGTGCCGATGCCGACCACGAGCGGGCTGCCGAGCCGCGCGCCGACGATCACCCCCGGTTCGTCCTTCGCCATCACCGCGATGCCGTAGGTGCCCTTCACCAGCGCGAGAGCCTGCTGCACCGCGCCGATCAGGTCGCCCTGGTAGTAGTGCGAAATGAGGTGGCACAACACTTCGGTGTCCGTGTCCGAGCGGAACTGCGTGCCGCCGGTCTGAAGCTGGTGCTTGAGCGCGGCGAAGTTCTCGATGACGCCGTTGTGGACGAGGGCGATGTCGCCGGCGGCGCTGGTGTGCGGGTGGGCGTTGCGGTCGGTCGCGCCGCCGTGCGTGGCCCAGCGCGTGTGGCTGATGCCGTGGCACCCCGGCGCGGGGTGCGCCGCGACGTGCTTGCGCAGTTCCGCGAGCCGCCCGGCCTTCTTCCGCAGGTGCAGTTCGTTGCCCGTGCTGGTGACGAGGCCGGCGCTGTCGTACCCGCGGTACTCCAACCGGCGCAGCCCTTCGAGCAGAATCGGCGACGCCTCGCGCCGCCCCGTGAACCCGACGATCCCGCACATGATGTGACTCCTTCCGTGGGCCGGCGAAGTGTACCGCGGGTGCGGCGGGCGGAGGAAGCCGAGTCCGGCGCGCGTTGCCGTTCGGCGCGCCGCGCCTTAGTTTTTATAGGTTCACTCTTCTGGCGCGCACCACGAGCTCCGGCATGGCTACCGCATCAGTTCCGCCCGCCCCGACCAGTTCCGCCGACCCGGTCGCGGCGCGGACCGTGCGCCTGCTCGCGGCCCTGACCGACGGCTACGCGGGCAACTTCCTCGTGCGCCTCTGGAACGGACAGACGTGGCAGCCCGGCACCGGCCCGACCCCGTTCACTATCGTCCTGAAGCACGGCGGCGCGCTTCGCTCGATGTTCTGGCCGTTTGACAACATGGGCGTCGGCGAGTCCTATGTCTTCGACGACTACGACATCGAGGGTGACGTGTTCGCCTTCACCGGCTTGCTCAAACACCTCGTGAAGCTGAAGGCGTCGCGCTCGCTGGGGTCGAAGTTGCGCCTGCTGTGGGCGCTGATGAAGCTGCCGAAGCAGCAGAATCCGCGCGACCCGCAGAACATCGGCCGCCCGGTGAAGGGCGATCACAGCCTCGCCAACGACCGCGAGGCCATCTCGTTCGCGTACGACCTACCGGGCGACTTCTACAAGCTCTGGCTCGACGAGCGAATGCTCTACACCTGCGCCTACTTCGACGACCCGAACGAGAGCCTCGAAACCGCGCAGTTGCGGAAGATCGACTTCCTCTGCCGGAAGCTGCGGCTCAAACCGGGTGACCGGTTCGTCGACTTCGGGTGCGGGTGGGGCGGGCTGGCGATTCACGCCGCCAAGCACTACGGCGCGCAGGTTACGGGCGTGACGCTGGCCGGCAAGCAGGCCGAGTGGTGCGAGAAGGCCATCGACCGCGCCGGTGTGCGCGACAAGGTGAAGATCGTCTACAGCGACTACCGCGACTTCAACGCCGTCGGCCAGTTCGACAAGGCGTCGAGCGTGGGCATGGGCGAGCACATCGGCGGCAAGAACCTACAACTGTTCTTCGCGAAGGTGTACGAGTGCCTGCGGCCGGGCGGGAACTACCTGCACCACGGCATCCACCTGCGCCCGCACACACCGTTCCCGCTGTGGACCGCGTTCGCGCGGAAGTATGTGTTCCCCAACGGCGAACTGCACTCGATCCTGCCGCTCCAGGACGCGGCGACGCGCGCCGGCTTCGAGGTCCGCGACCTGGAGAACATCCGCGAGAGCTACATCCTCACGCTGGAGCACTGGGTCAAGCGGCTCGAAGCGAACCACGACGCGGTGGTGAAGATCGTCGGTGAGGCGAGCTACCGCGTGTTCCGCATCTACATGGCGGGCGCGACGCTCGGGTTCAAGGCCGGCGTGTACTCACTCAACCAACTGCTCTTGTCGAAGCCGGACGACGGCTCCGCGCAACTCCCCTTGACCCGCGGCGACTGGTATCGCGGCGAGGTCCGCGGTTCGTAACCTCCCGCCTCAGGACGCGCATCTCGATGCCATCAACCGTTCTCCGTTCCGGCGACCCGGTCGTGACCGCGACCGTGGCGCTCCTGACCGAGTTCACGCGCGGGTTCGCGGGTAACTTCGTCGTGCGGTTGTGGACCGGTGAGACCTGGGAGCCGGGCACCGGACCGACCCC
Organism: Planctomycetia bacterium; assembly: GCA_005773755.1. Lineage (GTDB taxonomy): Bacteria > Planctomycetota > Planctomycetia > Gemmatales > Gemmataceae > Gemmata. The sequence goes on along the minus strand of SXHE01000799.1, from coordinate 1,776 downwards.
GTTCACCCTCGTGCTGAAGCACCCCGGCGCGCTGCGCGCCATGTTCTGGCCGCTCGACAAGATGGCGCTGGGTGAGGCGTACATCTTCGACGACTACGACATCGAAGGCGACACGTTCGCCTATGGCCTGTGGCTCTGGCACATGGTCAAGTTCAAGACCGGGCTGACGTTCTGGGGCAAGCTGCGGGTGCTCCGTGCGCTGCTGCGGCTGCCGCGGCAGAAGAACCCGCGCGACCCGTCGAAAGCCGGGCGACCCGACGAGGCCACCCACACCCGCGCCGCCGACAAGGACGCGATCTCGTTCACCTACGACCTGCCGGGCGAGTTCTACCGCCTGTTCCTCGACAAGAACCTCCAGTACACCTGCGGTTACTTCGCGTCGCCGGACGAAGACCTGGACGCGGCGCAGGAGCGCAAACTCGATTACGTCTGCCGCAAACTGCGGCTGACGCCGGGCGAGAAGTACGTCGACTTCGGGTGCGGGTGGGGCGGGCTGGTGATCCACGCGGCGAAGCACTACGGGGTCCACGCGACCGGCGTCACACTCGCCGGCGAGCAGGCCCGCTGGGCACAGAAGGCCGTGGACGAGGCCGGCGTCGGCGACCGCGTGAAGATCGTGCTGACCGACTACCGCGACTTCAAGCACCCCGGCGCGTTCGACAAGGCGTCGAGCGTCGGCATGGCCGAACACATCGGCACCGCGAACTACCCGGCGTTCCTCGGCACCATCTTCGACTGCCTCAAGCCGGGCGGCGTGTACCTGCACCACTGCATCACGCTCAAGCCGTTCGTGCCGGAACCGATCTGGACCCCGTTCGCGGACAAGTACGTCTTCCCCAACGGCGAGCTTCAGACCGTTCTCGAGGTGCAAGAACTCGCGGTGCAATCCGGGTTCGAGATTCGCGACGTGGAGAACCTGCGCGAGCACTACGTTTACACACTGGAGAACTGGGTACGAAAACTGGAAGCGAACCACGATGCCGTGGTGAAGCTGGTCGGCGAGGTGAGCTACCGCATCTTCCGCATCTACATGACGGGCGCGCCGCTGGGGTTCAAGTTCGGCCTGTACGGGCTGAATCAGTGCCTGCTTGCGAAGCCGCACGAGGGCGAGCTGAAACTCCCGCTGACCCGCGCCGACTGGTACACGTGAGTGGCGGGGCGTGCTAGCAGTGAGAGCCACATTCGAGTAAGATGGTCGTAGTCACACCCCGCGACGAACCCACAGACCGAGTCTCCCATGCCGAAGACCGCGACGAAACACAAAGTTACCGTTGAAGAGGCGATGGAGGATTTGCGGCAAGCGACGATCAAGTCCACCGGTTCACCGGGCGTCTCCGCGGAGGCACAGCGGGCCGTCGAACAGCTCAACGAGCTTTACACCGAAAACAAAGAAGCGTTTACCGCCGAAGACGTGCGGTTCGCGAACGTGCTGCGCGGGATGCTCGGCAACCGGCTCGCGGCCCACGCCCCGAAAGCGACCCACACCAAGAAGGCCAAGCGCAAGGGCGACAAACTCGACCACTGCTGGCGGTGCAAGACGCCCGTCGATGAGCGGTTCTGCGACAACTGCCCGACATGCAGCGAGAAGGCGTACCAGTGGCGCGTGTGCCCGGTGTGCAACGCCTGCGGCTGCCAGCGCGCCGGCACCGTCTTGATTTGATCCGGCAGTAGCCGCACGATGAACGCAGACAAAGACACGATCAGAGAAAACGGAGATCGAGTTGAACTCGGTCTTCTGTCTTGATCGTGTCTTTGTCTGCGTTCATCGTGCGGCTT
>SXHE01000798.1 GCA_005773755.1 Planctomycetia bacterium | reverse complement strand
GTCGCCCGCGGCGCGCAAGGCCTTCGATCTGAAGAGCGAGCCGAAGGCGATGCGCGAGGCCTACGGGTACTCGTCGCTCGGCCAGTGCTCGCTACTGGCGCGGCGCATGGTCGAAGCCGGGTGCCGGTTCGTCGGCATCGACCACGGCAGTTGGGACACGCACTTCACCTGCTTCCCCAGCCTGGAGAAGGAACTGATCCCGCACGCGGACATGGCGTTCAGCGCGCTCGTGAACGACCTCGACCAGCGCGGGATGCTGAACGACACGCTCGTGGTGATGATGGGCGAGATGGGCCGCACGCCGCGCGTCAACGGCGACGCCGGCCGCGACCACTGGTCGATGGCGCAGAGCGTGCTGTTCGCCGGCGGCGGCATCAAGCCGGGCAAGGTGATCGGCGCGACCGACAAGCTGGGCCAGGCCCCGGTCGCGGACCCGGTCAGCATCGAGGACATCCTGCGCACGGTCTTCGACCTGATGGGCATCGACGCCAACAAGACCTACCTCACGCCACTCGGCCGTCCGGTGCCGCTGGTGAACGGCGGCAAGATCGTCGAGAGCCTGTTGTAAGTCGGCGTGCTAGCGGCCCGGTGCAACGAACCGGTCCAGGAACGCCTTCGCCTTGCGCGCGGTGTTGACCGCGTCGTAGCTGTGGCGGCTCAGTTCGACGTAGACGCCGCCGGTGTAGTTGGCGGCGCGCAGGCCGACGAACACGTCAGCGAAGTCCACCTCGCCCTCACCGAACATCAGGTGATCGTGAACCCCGGCCCGCATGTCCTCGATGTGGACGTTCCACAGGACGTGCTTCCACTCTGCGAGGAACTTGCTGACGGGCAGTTCGCGGTTGCAGACCAGATGGCCGATGTCGATGGTGAGGCCGAACGCGGGGTGATTGACGCGGGCGTGCAACTCCGCGAACTTGTCCATCGTGTCGATGAACATGCCCGGCTCCGGCTCGAACGCGAGCCGCACCTTCCGCTCAGCCGCGTAGTCCGTTAGCCGCTTGCAGCCGTCCACGAGGCGGTTCATTAGTTCAGAGGGGCGGGCGGCATCGTCTGGCGCACCGGACCAGAAAGAAACGCAACCCGGTAGTGCGCGAGACGCCAGACCGACACACGATTCCAGAAAGGTCAGCCGGCGATCGCGCCCGGATGCTGCAGCAGAGATGAGAGTTGGCTGGTGCTTCAACCGGGGATCGAGAAAGTACCTCGCGCCAGTTTCGACCACGAGCGCCAATATCTTGGAGGCATCCAGAGTTAAGAAGAAGCTGTCCCAGAGATCGTGGGAACCCACTTCCTCAATGAAGCTGAAATGATGCACGTCCGGTGTCAGGGCGAGGCCGCCGTAGCCCAGCTCCGCCAGAATGTCGATGGCGTCCTCGAGGCGGTGGTGGGCGAAGCCGTTGGTGTTGTAGCCGAGGAACATGGGTGGTGCGCGCTCGCCTGCGGCTCGCGGCTAACGAGGGAGTGGGGTTAGGGAACCGCTTCCAGCATTTCGACTTCTGGCACCTTCTTGCGCAGTTCGTCTTCGAGCGAGGTGAGAACAGTCATGATGGTCGCGGGGCAGCCGGCACAGACGCCGCTGAGCCGCACCGAGGCGATGCCGTCGGCCACCTCCAACACCTCGATGCCCGCGCCGTCGAGAAGAAGAGCCGGGGCGATCTCGTTCTTCAGCGCGTGCTCGACGCGCTCCTTGAGGCTCATTCGCGCTCCCCTTCTAAACGAGTGACGCCTTCGCGCGCTCGATGTCTTGCTTCAGTTGTTCCACCAGCTCGGATACCCCACCGAAGGGGCGCGTCTCACGCAGTTTGGCGACGAACTCGACCGCCAGTTCCTTGCCGTACAGGTCGCCAGAAAAGTCGATCAGGTGAACCTCGATCTTCTGCGCGCTTTCGCCGAAGGTCGGGTTGGGGCCGACGTTCGCCGCGGCCAGCCACACGCGACCATCAACCATCGCGCGGACCGCGTACACGCCGTTGCCCGGTAGCACGGTGTGTACGTTGCCGAGGTTCGCGGTGGGGAAGCCGATCGTGCGGCCCCGGCGCTCGCCTTCGATGACCGTGCCGCTGATGGCGTAGTTGCGGGCCAGCAGTTCCGCGGCGCGGGCGACGTCGCCACTCACGAGGGCGGCCCGCACGCGACTGCTCGACACCGGTTCGCCGCCGAGCGCGAACTCCGGCACCTCCGCGAACGCGAGACCCGCGATTTGGCAAAGTGTGCGGAGTGTATCGTTCGTGCCGGCCCGCGCGCGACCGAAGCGGAAGTCGTAGCCTTCGATGACCGCGTTCGCTCCGAGCTGCCGGGCGATCACGTCCTCGAAGAACGCCTCCGGGCTGAGCGCCAGCAGCGCGGGGCTGGTGCGCAACACGACGACGTGTTCCGCGCCGAGCGCGTGCAGCAGTTCGGCCCGCTGCGGGATGGTCGTGAGCGGCGGGCGCTCCGAACCGGGGTGTAGCACCTGATGCGGCGGCGGGTCGAACGTGACGACGACGGCGCGGCCCAGCTCGCGCGCCGCCGCGACCAGCGCCCGGTGCCCGCGATGAACGCCGTCGAAGTTGCCGATGGTGACGGCCCCGCCCGCGAACCCCGGCGGCGGGTACTCGTGCCAGTCCAGAAACGCAATCGCCATGAGGGAATGATATGCGCGGCGTTCGTGCTAAGCCGCAAGCGGCCGATCACCAACCTTGCGACACATCTCGTTTCAGGGCACAATCCCACCATTCCATTCCCGAACCGAGGTACTTCCCGTGGCTAAAGCCGCCAAGCCCGCCGAGCGCGCCGCCGAACTGCGCAAGCTCATCGACCACCACAACCACCTCTATTACGTCGAGGCGCGGAACGAGATTTCCGACCGCGAGTTCGACAAGTTGCTGCAAGAACTGACCGACATCGAGACCGCGAACCCGGAACTGGTCACGCCCGACAGCCCGACGCAGCGGGTCGGCGGCGCGCCCATCGACGGGTTCGAGAAGGTCACGCACAAAGTCCCGATGATGTCCATCGAGAACAGCTACGACGAAGGCGACATGCGGAAGTTCGACGCGGACGTGCGCAAGGCGCTCGGCGCGGGCGCGAAGGTCGAGTACGTCGTCGAGTTGAAGATCGACGGTGTGTCCATGTCGATCACCTACGAGGACGGGAAGCTGGCGT
>SXHE01000079.1 GCA_005773755.1 Planctomycetia bacterium | reverse complement strand
TCGAGTACATCTCCGAGGAGCGCAAGGCCGAGTTCCGCGCGTACCACGCCGCGCGCCAGAAGGCCGAAATCGAGTACTCGAGCCAGGTCGAGGCGCTGCGCCAGAAGGCCCGGTTGCAGGGGCTGGACTTCGTGGCTCCGGACAACAAGTTCCGGGCGATGAAGCACGACACCCGCGACCAGATCGGCGTGCTCGTCGGCGGGTTCCAGAGCGAGAAAGACGCGCTCACGGCCCTCAACAAGCTGAAGACTTGGCCCACGCCCAAGAACGAGGTGCTACTCGATAAGGGGCTGATCCTGACCACGAAGGACGGCCGCAACTCGTCCGACAGCGCGTACATCAACCCGTACGCGGGGGCGTTCGTGGTACCGAACCCGTCGGTCGTGAAGTCCGGTCAGCCGGGCGGCCCGCGCACCGGCATGGACCCGTTCATCGTGCGGCTGAACGAGGACAACCCGTACAGCCTGTTCAAGGCCACGAAGGGCTGGACGCTGGCGGTCAAGGCGTTCACCGCCCCGGTCGAGATCGGCAACAAGGACTCGAACACCAGCCTGATGCGCAAGTTCGGGGTGGGCAGCAAGGGGGCCGACGTGCTGAACGCGGGCGCGGAGCAGGCCGAGGTGATGGCGAAGGCGCTGCGCTCGATGAAGGGGCCCAACGGCGAGGCGCTGAACCTCGAAGCGTTCGTGCTGCACACGCGCAACTCGAGCGTCGTGACCGTGGGCCAGTACGACGGCCCGGACGATCCCGCGCTGGTCGCCACCAAGCGGATGCTGAGCAAGATGACGGGCCGCGTGACCGAAGATTCGGGCGGCCTGCGCCCGGTGATGAACGCCCCGACCCTGTTCGACAACGTCGTGCCGATCCCGGTGCCGACGAAGCAGCAGTAGACCCCGAGCGCGGTCGCTGTTGGGTGCAACTGAAGTTGTCATCCGCGTCGGGAAATGGCGGCTGAAAGCTCCACCTCGCCGCGCGGTATCCAGAGGCGTCACCTATTGACTTGGGTTGACGCCTCTGGGCTTACCAATGCTCACCATTCGCAAGGGCACCGACCGCGGGACCACACGGTTCGGCAACTGGCTCGACAGCAAGCACACGTTCTCCTTCGGCGACTACACCGACCCGAAGTTCCACAACTTCCGCGCGCTGCGGGTCATCAACGATGATCGCGTCGCGCCCGGCGGCGGGTTCCCCACGCACCCGCACCGCGACATGGAAATCCTGACGTGTGTGCTGAGCGGGCAACTGGAGCACCGCGACAGCATGGGCAACGGCGAAGTCATTCGCGCGGGCGAGTGGCAGGCCATGACCGCGGGCACCGGGATCACGCACAGCGAGTTCAACCCGTCGAACGCGGACCCGGTTCACCTGCTCCAAATCTGGCTGTTCCCCGACAAGCGCGGGCACGCGCCGGGCTACCAGCAGAAGCTGTTCACCGACGCGGACAAGCGCGGCAAGTGGGCGCTGGTCGCGTCGCCGACCGGCGAGGCCGGCGCGCTGGTGATCCGGCAGGACGCGCGCGTGTACCAGACCGCACTGGCCGGCGAAGAACTGCGCCACGAGCTGACCGCCGGCCGGGCCGCGTTCGTGCATGTCGCCACGGGCCGCGCGCCCGTCAACGGCACCGCACTGGTGGCCGGCGACGCGGTCGCGGTGGAAGACGAGAAGGAAGTGGTCGTTAGTGGCGAAGGCGAAGTGCTGCTGTTCGACCTGGCGTAGTGTGGCATCGCGTAGCCGCGACCCGTAGTCCGCGGAGGGGATCGCGCTAAGTGGCGCGTCGCCGCTCACCGCTTTTCGTTCCAGTCGGGGTGGGCGTACTTCTCGGCGCGGATCGCGGCGGTGCGGGCGCGCTCGTCTGCGGTCCACTCGTCCGGCGTCACGGTCCAGCCGGTGTCGGCCGCGAACGCCGCCTTGAGCTCGTTCGCCAGTTCCTCTGGTGCGATCCGCGGCGCGCCCGCGCCGTCGCAAATGCCCGCCAGGTGCGGCACGAACTCGCTGCGGTGTAACAGGATACTGCCGTGCTGTAGCAGCGCTCCGCGCATCTTCCGCTGCGCGCTCCCGGCCACCTTCGATCCGTCGATCAGCAGGTCGCCGGGCGTCTGGTGCAGGAAACACACCACCGCGCCGAGCTTCTGTTCCTCGCCGCAGATGACCGCGTGCGACGCCACGCCGCGGGCCGCGAGCACCCGCTGAAGGGTGTGGTGCATCCGGCAGATCCAGTGTTCGGCCGACGCCCACTCCTTCCCAGACGGCAGCGCGAGCGCGTACGTCAGCTCGTGGTGGTGGACGATGGCCGCACCGCCGGTGGAACGCCGGACCCACGCGAGGCGCGCGAGGCGCGTATCGGCGGTGCGGTCCGCGGCCGGCTGGAAGTAGCCGAGCGAGAGCGTCGGTTCGGTCAAGGTGTAGAACCGCAGCGACGCGACCCCGCCCGCCGCGGACTCCAGCAGCGCCTCGTCGGCGCTCATGTTGGTCGCGCCGTCCGCGCCCGCGAACGGCAACAAGCGAACTGTTTGGCTCATGGGGCCATTCTACTCCGCGCACCGAAATGCGGTCGCTCCGGCTGCGCGGGCCGAAAACGGACAAGAGGCTCCTAATATGGTCGCACACCTTCCCTTCACGTTGCCGACCGAATACCTTCATCTGTAGCTCACTGCGCCCGGCACGGAGGGACTCGCTATGGCGTACGGCATGGTCGTGCAACTTCCGGTAACGGGAGCGGTCGGAACCGACGAAGACTTCGACTTGCGAACTCTGTTGGAACGGGAACTCGGCACCGCGCTGGCACGAGAACGGGCCGGCGAGTGCGACCGCAGTGAAACCGACAGCGGGCGCATGAGCGTCTACCTGACCGAGGTCGCGGACCCGCCCCTCGCACTGCGGCTCGTGACGGGCGTACTCGCGCGCCTGAACGTACTGCACCGGGCGACCGTCGTACTCGAAACGCGGTGCGAGACCGACCCGGACGACACCGACCGCACAATCCTCTGGCCCGTTCACACCGCCCCGGCCCGCGTCGCGTAACGGCTCCATCGCGAGCAATTCCCGTTGCGCGCGCCCTTCGATTGCGCCATACTGAAGGCGTCTCGCCCGCCTTCGGAATCGCGTATGCGCCAGTTCGCCGCCGTACTCATCCTGGTCGCACTCTTCCTGCTGCTCGTCGGGAGCCGGTTCAAGGCGTCCGACGGGGACAGGCTGCGCGCGGTGTCGCGCATGACCGTCACGAAGGTGCAGAACGCGATGCCGCCCGCGGTGAACGTGATCGCGCCGGTGGACGCGCTGCGGAAAGAACTGCCGACGCGCCCCGATGACGCGGTGCGCGCCCGGCTCGCCGCGGACAAGCGGTTCGTCGGCGTCGAGTTCAAGGTGACGGCCAACGGCGGCGAGGTCACGCTCCGCGGCGTCGTGCCGAACACCGATGTGAAGCGCCTCGCGGTCGGCGTGGCACGCAACACCATCGGCGTCGATGACGTGGTGGACGAGTTAGCGGTGCCGGTGAAGTGAGTGTCATGGGATCACCTCGGATGGGGCGAATTGGTAGTTTCGCAAAAGTGTTGCACAAAAGCTCACTCCCTCCGACCGCACCCGCCGAGTGGCAAAAACAAAAAGTGTAGCACAACACGCGCCTTCTGCCCGAGGGGGCCAGGAGGGTGAACGACTCTGCCGAGTTGTAAACTCGAACGTCCTGGTACAACAATCGCTCATCAGAATGGCTCCCGGTCGGGCGACTCGCATTTCCCTCGCACAACAACCCACGGACCGACCCTCGTTCACGATCTGTTCTTACGAACAGATGTGGACAATTGAATATTAACAGGCCCGCCGCGCGCGTCAACACCCGTTGTTCGAGATTTTCCGCTTTTTGCGATCCGGCCGGTTGCGATTGACGGCCGCGCCCCGCGCCGGTTTTACCCGCCGCCCCACGGCGGAGGAAATCGGTATGCGGTGGCTCACGCTTTCGGCCCTCGAAACACCGCCAGCCCCCAACAAACCGTGAACCGACCTCCCATGTTCAATGCGTCTCCGTTCCCTTGCGGTTCGAGCGGAATGGACCTATAGTTGGTTCTCCATCCCTCGTTCAGTTCTTGCTCGTCGAGGTGGAACGGTCCCATCGTGCGACTCCTTCCTGCCGGGTTCTCGCCTTATGGACGTTTCAGGTTCTCCCTCCCAATCCCCAATTCTCCCCAAGCGAAAGCGCGCCGTTTCCGCCATTCCCCCCGTTCGGGAGACGCCGGACCTCGGGCGTGAGCGGCTGGGCCGGTACGCCGTCACCGGCCAGTTGGGTCGGGGCGGAATGGGGATCGTCTATGAGGCCGAGGACACGCGACTCAAGCGCAAGGTTGCCATCAAACTCTTGCCCAAGGAGGTGTCCTCGAACCCCGAAGCGCTTGCGCGGTTTCTCCGCGAGGCGCAAGGAGCGGCCAAGCTCAACCACGCGAACGTCGTCGCGGTATACGACATCGGTGAAACGGCCGACACGCACTACATCGTGATGGAGTTAATCAACGGGGGAAACGCCCAGGAGATGCTGCGCCAGCGCGGGTCGTTCCACTGGTGGGAAGCGACGAGCATCCTCATGGACGTCTGCCGGGGCGTTGCGGCGGCTCACAAGGCGGGCTTGATCCATCGAGACATCAAGCCGTCGAACATTCTGCGCTCGTCGGAAGGGGTTGTGAAACTCGGCGACTTCGGGCTGGTCAAACCGGCCGGGATCAAAGGGACCGAGGTTACCGCGCTCGGCGAAATGGTCGGTACGCCGCACTACATGAGTCCCGAACAGAGCCGGTGCGATGCGCTCGACGAACGGAGCGACATCTACTCTCTGGGCGCGACCTACTTCGCCTTGCTGACCGGTCGGCCACCCTTCAACTCCCCGGATTGCATGCAGGTTCTGTTCGCGCATTGTGCCCACCCCGTTCCGGACCCGCGAGAAATCGCGCCCGACGTTCCCGAGGTCTGCACCGCGATCATCCGGAAAGCGATGGCGAAGAATCGCGCGCAACGGCACGCGAGCGCGGCCGAATTGTTGGCGGATCTGGAGAAGGTCGTGGCGTTACAGCCGGCGAACTCCTCTGGCACCAGGACCGACACGCGACTGCCCGCGTTCGTTTGGAGCGGAGCGGACCCGACCGAAACCGGGGCCGTGATCAGCCTCGCCGACGCGTATCCGGGCGAACGGTCCGAGACCGTGCCCGGATCGAAGAGTCGTCGTGGGAGGTTCGTTGCCCTGGGTGTGCTGAGTTCGTTGCTTGCAACCGTTCTTGCAGTGCTCCTACTTGGTCAGAAAGGACCGAGTCCCGACGCCCAGACCGAGTCGTCTCCCGTTGCGGATACCGATTGGCCGAGTTTGGCCGCCGAAGCCGACCGGGCGATCCGCAGTCGTGATGTAGCGGCCATGAAGCGCGCGCTAGCAAAAGTCTGGGTGATGCGCCAGCGCGCGGAACAACCAGATGGTGGCGTGCCGGAAGCGATTCGTCAGACCCTCGCCCGGTTGGAGAAGGCTCTGGCATTTCGCGAGAGCATCACCGAACGGGGTTTGGTTCTGGGCTTCGATGGACCCGTGACCGGCGCGGTGCTCTCCCCAGACGATCAACTGTTGGCGATCGGGCAATCGTTCGGAGACGGTGGTGCCGTGGTTCTGGACGGCTACACCGGGGAGAAGCGATTCGCCCTCTGGCCGCGCAAGGGCGGGACGATTGTCCGTGTACAATCTCTGGCCTTCGATCACACTAGCACCGCAGTCGCGGCGGTGTGCGCGGACGACAGCATCAAGCTCGTGCGGATCGCGTCAGGGAAACAATCATCGTTCGACCTGGGACCGGGCGTCAAGCGGCCGCTGACTGTGATGTTCGCTCCGAATACCAACAAGCTGGTGGCCGGGTTGGAACCGTATGGCGAGGGTAAAGGCAAGACCTACCTGAAAGTCTGGAACACCGACACCGGCAAGGAACCGTTCCCGTTCAAGATCGAGCATTCGGCGAAAGTCTCGGCGCTGGCGTTCACGGCCGGCGGGCACCAGGTCGCGACGGGCAGCGACGACAAGCGGGTCGTCATGTGGAACGCGGAGACCGGTCGGATCTGGCGCGAGTTGCGCACCGGCCTCACCATTCGCGCGCTCGCTTGCAGCCCCGACGGTCGGAAGGTCGTCGTCGCCGGGTTGGACCAGGGGTCTTCGGTTCTTCAGTTCTGGGACTACGCCGCGGGAACTCTGCTCAGCACGCAGCCGAGCCACCACGGCACGTGCCACTGTGTGGCGATCTCTCGCGACGGCAAACTCCTGGCGAGCGGAAGCGGTTCGCGGGTGTTGCTCTGGAACCCGGAGACGCAAAACCTCGTCGCGACCCTCGCCGGCCACAGCCACGACGTGACCTCGGTTGCGTTCTGTGCGGAGGGCGGTATTCTCGTGACGGGTGGAGCGGATCAGACGACGCGCCTCTGGGACGTGACACGACACCTCTCGCCCCGCCCCAAGCCCTAGCGTGTCATGAGCGAAGCGACACCGCAAACACCGACACCGCGGGCCGGGATCGACCAGATTTCCACGCGCTGGCCGCTCATCCGCGATCCGATCGCGTTCGTATTCCGGTACGCCCCCGCGATCCGCGGCTACCTCGGCGTGTTCCTGAAAGACCCGCACGACGTGGAGGACGTTTGCCAGACGTTCATGCTCCGCGTTGTCGAGCGCGGCGTTGTGGAGGAGGCCGTGCTGCGCGGCCGGTTCCGCGATTACCTGATCGCCGCGGTACGCAACGCCGCGCTGGCCCATCTCCGCCGTCGTGTTACGGGGCGACCAGGGGCGCTGCTCGCCGAGGTCGCGGCGGTCGATTCGTTTGTATTTCCAGATGACGAGGAGTGGCTGTCGCGCTGGCGGCGCGTCGTCCTGACCGGCGTGTGGGAAGCCCTGGAGAATCACGAACGTGACCACCCCGGCAACTTCGGCCACACCGCGCTCCGTGCGATGGTAGATCACCCGGACGAGGACTCCACCGAACTGGCGGCTCGTGTGAGCCGCACGTGTGGGCGGACCGTCCGACCCGAGGCGTTTCGCAAACAGGTGAGCCGCGCGCGCCGACTGTTTGCCGAACTGCTCGTGGCCGAAACGTCGCGCACCCTGGACGACCCGACCCCGCTGAAGGTGGAAGAAGAACTGATCGACCTCGGTGTCATGAAGTACGTCCGCCCCTATCTGTCCGCGGACTGGCGGACGAGCGGCAACCTCGTGGACCCGGACTGATCGTTGCTACTCGTTCGGAATAATCTCACGTCGCCGGTCACACTTCTGCTACCCGCGCATCCTTCCTTCGACGGGGAGAGACGGCCTTTCCCCGCGAACCAAAAGATCGGTTCGCGTTCATTGCCCGGCGGTCGCCGGCGCGCGGACCGGTCTCCCTTTGCGAAGGAGTGGATGTCGTGAACCGTGTACTCGTTCTGTCCGCGGTCGTGCTGCTGGCGCTCGCGCCGTCGGCAATGGCCCAACCGACCACGATCAACGTTGAAGGGAAGATGTCCAACGGCGGGTTCGTGAACGCAGTCTGTAGCATCAGCAAGACGGGTCAGATCACCGGCACGGGGGTTCTGTACGGCCAGAACCCGGGGACCGGTGCCACCTACAAGTACCCGTTCACGATCAGCAAAGGCACCACCGCGCAAGGGAAACTCGTCCTGACGGGCAAACTCGCCGCCGGCCCTCCCGTGACACTCACCGCCTCGGTGCCAAACGGTCCCCTCGTGTTCAGCTATGTCGTGAATGGCAACACCTACTCCTTGACCGGACAAGGGACCGTATCCGTCAAGTGATACGCACCCCAGGAATACACAACCTCGCGAGCGGCGACCGCCCCTCATTGAACAGTGGTCGCGGGTAACGCTAACCGCTCCCTTGCGGTCGCCGCTCGCAAAGACAGCTATTACCTGGGATGCGTATCACTCCAGGTAAGGTTGAGAATCACGTGCGCTGCAACATCCCCGAATGCGCTCCGGAAACGAACACAGGGGGCGTAAGCCCCCTGCTTCGTTCGACTCAGAACATAGGGGACTTACGCCCCCCGCTCGGGTCTCAATACATGTCGTCGTAGCCGCCGCCGGCCGCGCCCTTCTTGTCGTCCTTCTTCTGCTCCTCCGCGATCATCGCGTCCGAGGTGAGCAGCAGGGTGGACACGCTGGCGGCGTTCTGGAGCGCGCTGCGGACCACCTTCGTCGGGTCGATGATGCCGCGCTTCATCAGGTCGGTGTACTCGCCCGCGCGGGCGTCGTAGCCGTAGTTCTTGTCCTGGTTGGCGAGCACTTCCTTGGCGACCACGTTGCCGTCGTCGCCGGCGTTCTCGACGATCTGCTTCACCGGGGCCCGGCACGCGCGGACGATGATGTT
>SXHE01000797.1 GCA_005773755.1 Planctomycetia bacterium | reverse complement strand
TTCCTCCCCCCTCCCTTCAGGGAGGGGGGTCGGGGGGGTAGGTGCTCCCCCCAACGGCCACAGCGCCCTACCCCCGGCGGCTCCTTCTGTTCGTCTGCTGGCCCGCAAGTTCAACGTCGATCTGGCGCACGTGCGCGGCAGCGGGCCGCACGGCCGCATCCTGCTCGACGACCTCGCGCCGTACCTCGCGCCCAAGCCGGCCAACGGCGCGCGCCCCGCGCCGGCCGCGCCCGAGACGCCCAAGTTCGATTTCGGCACCGCCGGCACGCGCATGAAGCTGATCGGCCTGCGCCGCAAGATCGCGGAGCACATGGTCGAATCGAAGCGGCACATCCCGCACTACTCCTACATCGACGAGTGCGACCTGTCCGACCTCGTGCGGCTCCGGGCACAGCTCCGCGACGCGCTCGCGAAAAGCGGCGTGAAGCTCACCTACCTGGCGTTCGTCGTGAAGGCCGTGGCGCGGGCGCTCAAGGAGGTGCCCATCGTCAACAGCTCGTTCGACGAGGCCGCGAACGAGGTGATCCTGCACGACAAGTACAACGTGGGCGTCGCGGTGGCCGCGCACAACGGGCTGATGGTGCCCGTGGTCAAGGACGCGGACAAGAAGGACGTGGCGACCATCGCCACCGACATCGAGCGCCTGAGCAACGACGCGAAGGCCGGCAAGAGCAAGATCGACGACCTGCGCGGCGGCACGTTCACGGTCACGTCCATCGGCAACCTGGGCGGCCTCATCTCGACGCCGATCATCAACCACCCGGAGGTCGGAATCATGGGCGTGGGCAAGGTGGTGAAGCGCCCGGTGTACGACGCGAACGGGGCGCTGAAGCCCGCGGACATCGTGTACCTGTCGTTCTCATTCGACCACCGGGTCGTGGACGGCGCGATCGGCGTCGTGTTCGGCAACGCGGTGATGCGCTACCTGCACGCCCCGGCCCTGCTGCTGCTGTCGGAGCACGCCGGTGGCTGACACGGCCCCCCCCGCCCCGCCCGCGCCGGTCCCCAACCGCGGGCTGCTGGTCGCGCTCCCGCTCGTCGCGGCCGGGCTGCTGTTCCTGATCGCGCTCAACTACGCCCGCAACCCCGACCTGAACCGCGACTTCTTCATCTACCGCATCGGCGCGCACCTCGGCGCGCGCGGCGACTGGCCCTACGACGTGCCCAAGATTCGCGCGCTCGTGGCCGACGCGTTCCCGGACCCGGACCCGAAGTTCGACAGTTTCGTCAACAACAACGGGTACTTCCCGCCGCCGCTGGCGATCGTCGTTTACCTCCCGTTCGCGGTGCTGCCGTGGGGGGCCGCGAAGCTGGCGTGGGCGGTGGCGATGTTCCTCGCGGCACTGATGGTCGCGCGGCTGCCCCACGCGTTCCGCGCCGCGGACGCGCCCCCGGCCGACCCGTCGCTGGTCTGGGCGGCGGTCGGCGCGATGCTGGTGCTCAACTACCTCTCGGTCGCGATCATCGCGGTCGGGCAGACGCCGCTGCTGTTCGTCGGGTGCGTGGTCGCGGGGCAGTGGTGCTTCGACCGGGGCGGGCGCTGGGGGCCGTGGCTCGGCGCACTGCTGTGGGCGGTGCCGTTCGTGAAACCGCACCTGGCCCTGCCCTTCATCCCGTTGGCGTGGTACTTGGGCGGCTGGAAGCGGGCCGCGGCGGTGTTCGGCGCGGTCGCGGCGCTGAACCTGATCGGCGCGACGCTCGCCGGCGGGTCGCCGCTGATGCTGAAGGACTACCTCGATTACGTCCCGACCGCGCACAAGGCGGTCGTCTACAACCGCGCGGAGCTGAACCCGCAGATCACGAGCTGGAACCGGCTGCTCTTCTCGCTCGGCGGCCCGCTCGTCGAGCTGACCCTCGTGACGACGGTCGCGGGGTATCTGGTGTGGGGCGGGCTGGTGATCGGGCGCTGCGCGGTCACCGGCGAGCGCCCGTCGCGGGCGTGGGCGCTGGCGGCCACCGCGGTCGGCGGGATGCTGTGCTGTCAGGTGCTCGGATACGAGACGCTGGGGTTGGTGCTCACGGTCCCGTGGCTGCGCGAACTGTTCGCCGCGGGTCGGCGGGCGCAGGGGGTTGCAGGCTGTCTTCTGTTGCTGCTCCAGCAGATCCCGCGCGAGGTGTTTCAGGCCGAACCGCTGGGCATCGACTTCCACCGGTCGCTCGGCGTGATGCTGTTCGCGGTGTTGGTGCTGATCGGGCCACTGCGACCGCGGCCGAAGACATAGTGCAGCTTCACGAAATGTGTAGCGGCCTAGCGAGCCGCGACCGCACGGGAGCGGGCCACGTGAACCGCTCCCTTGTGGTCGCGGCTCGCCAATGCACGCTCCGCAGTTCCTGATACCGCTCTACTTACGCCGCTTGGTTGCGGGCGATCTGCATCGGCGGGAACAGCCAGCCGGCGGGCGGGGGCGTGCCTTGCGGGCCGTGCGGCCCTTCGGCCGACCCTTCCCACGGGTGCGCCCGCAGGGCGGCCAGCACGCGCTCCGCCAGTTCCAGCGCGCCGCGCCCGTCGGTGCCACTCACCCGCGGCCGGTTCCCGGTGCGCACGCAGTCGATGAAGTGCCGCAGTTCCGCGGTGAGTTGGTCTTGCTTGCGGTCGCCGTCCAGGTTCAGCACTTGCAGGTAGCGGCCGAACACTTCGTCCTTGAGGCAAGCTCGCGCGGCGGCGTCCATCTCGTCGGCGCGGATGCCGTGCTCGCGCAGCTCCTCGCTCTGTTGCACCAGCGTCAGCTTCCGGGTCACGAAGTCGATGCCCGCGTAGCCCTCCGGTGCCCAGACGCGGAGCCGCCGCTTCGGGTGCCGGGTGATGCGGCTCGTGGTCAGGTGCGCGACGCACCCGTTCTCGAACTCCAGTCGCGCGTTCACCATGTCCTCGTGCCCGCCGAACACGGCCGCGCCGACGGCCGAGACGCGCGTGACCGGCGAACCGACCAGCGCGAGCAGCAGGTCCAGGTCGTGGATCATCAGGTCGAGTACGACGCCGATGTCGATAGACCGCCCCGTGAACGGGCCGTGCCGTTCGGCCTCGATGAACTTCGGGCGGATCGGCCGTTTGACCAGCTCCTCGAACGCCGGGTTGAACCGCTCGATGTGCCCGACCTGCAGCGGCACGCCGGCCTTGTCCGCGAGCGCGATCAGTTCGTCGGCCTCTGCAACCGTGCGGCAGATCGGCTTCTCGACGAGCGCCGGTACGCCTGCCCGGAGGAACGCGGCAGCGACCTCGTGGTGGTGGATCGTGGGCGTCACGACGCTGACCGCGTCGACCCGACCGATGAGCGGGTCGATCGTGTCGTAGGGCGTGGTGCCCAATTTCGCGGCGATGGCCCGCACCTGCTCCGGGTTCGCGTCCACGACCCCGACCAGTTCGACGTCGGGCTGAATCGACAGAATGCGGGCGTGGTGCTGTCCCAGGTGCCCGACGCCGATCACCGCCATCCGCATGCGATTCATTGGTGCCTCAATCTCAAGTCGAAAGTCGCAAAGTCGAAGGTCGTAAAGTCGAAGTCAAGCCGCCTGCTTCACAGACGTTCCGACTTTGCGACCTGACGACTTTCGACTCAACGCGCGGGCCAGTTCCACGTTCAGCGCGTGCCCTGACCGGTACGCGACGACGTGCCCGGCGAGGTCGAACCCGCACAGGGCCAGGTCGCCGATCAGGTCGAGCACCTTGTGCCGGGCCGGTTCGTCGGCGAACCGGAGCCGGTTGTCGATCGGGCCGTGCGCGCCGAACACGAGGATGTCGGCCGGTTCCAGGTGCCGGCCGACGCCTTGCGTTTTCAGTGCCCCGCACTCCGCTTCGGTGAGGAAGGTGCGGCACGGCGCGATCTCGCGCCCGAACATCTCCGGGCACACGTCCGCGGTGTACGCCTGCGGCGGGATCGGTGCCCCGGGGCCGTAGTCGAGCCGGTACGTCGCGCGGAGCGCCATGTCGCCGGGGTCGGCCGAGTGCAGGGCGAGCGTGGCCCCGGCCGCGCGGACCAGGGCGGTCCTGGTCGGGGTCAGGATCGGGCGGCGCGCGGGCTGGTGGACGGGGCCGGCGGCGCTCAGGGCCGCGACGAACCCGGCCGCCGACCCGTCTAGGCCCGGCGGTTCGCCGGCGTCCAGCTCGACCACGCAGTGGTCGATGCGGAGGCCGGCGAGAGCCGCGAGAACGTGTTCGACGAGGGAAACGCCCGTGTAGGCCGGACCGAGGGTGGTGCGCCGCTGGGTGCCGGTCACGCGGTCCGCGCGGGCCGGGATCGTGGGCGCACCGGGGAGATCGGTGCGGCGGAACGAGACACCCGAATCGACGGGCGCGGGCACGAACCGGGCCACGACCGGCGCGCCGGCAATCAGCCCGCGCCCGGCAACTACGGCCGTGCCCGCGAGCGTTCGTTGGTGTCGGTAGCCGATGACGCGCACGGTGTGAGCCTTCCCTGGCAGGAGCGCGAGCGGTCGGTTCCTTCCGACCGTTGAACCCGCGCCCGGCGCACAGCCGTTATCGGCAGCACGCCCGGCACGGGTTCACACCGAACGGACATTACGGGCGCACGCCGGGCGCGGGCGGGGTCGGTTGCGGCGGGGTGGTGCTCGGCGCGCCGGGGTTCGGCACGTCCAGCTTGCTCACGTCCACCAGCTTCCCGTCCGGACCGGTCGGCGGGTACCAGCCGTTGAGCGTCTTGACAACGACCGCGGTGATGTCCGCGTGCGAGGCCACGTAGAACGGCTGCGCCGCCGGCGGCTTCAGCTTCAGTTCCTTGATGTACGCGCTGTTGATCTCCTCGGTCGTCACCGCGTCCGGGTACGCGAACACGATGTGGTAGCCGTTCAGCTCCGCGGTCTTGTCGACCACGGCCTTCATCTTGTCGTACAGGTCGCCGATGATCTTGCTGGCATCGTCGTTGAGCTGTTTGCTGATGTTGCGGTCCTCGTCCTCGATCATGCGGGCGAGGTCGAGCATCCGCTTGGCGAGCGCGTCCTTCTGCGGGTGGTTCGGGTTGGCCCGCAGGTC
>SXHE01000796.1 GCA_005773755.1 Planctomycetia bacterium | reverse complement strand
ATCGCGCTGGCTCTTCTGCTCGCCGGGGCGGTCGAGGGCCGGGCCGCTCAGGTCGCCGAACCCGTCGTCCGGCGGGCCGCCCTTCGAACCGTCGCCGCTGCCCACGGCGATCTTCTGCTCGCCGGGGCGGTCGATGGCCGGGCCGCTCAGGTCGCCGAACCCGTCGTCCGGCGGACCCTCGGAGCCGCTGCTCCCCGGGGCCGGTTCCGACTTCTCGACCTGGGGCTTGGTGTCGAACGCGGGCATGGAACGTCCTCCTATTTACCGCCGCGAATTGCGGACAGTTGCTTGTGGAACTCGGCGTAATGAACCTGGGCGAGCTTCTTTTCCGGGTGCGCCTTGTAGCGGGCGTGCCACATGTGAACGAAATAGCACCACGGGGCGTCCCCCTTCGGCGCGGTCGTGCCGGCGCGGGTGGCCCCGCGCGCCGCGGTCTGGGCGAGGAACCGGAACAACTGGTCGCGGGGCTGCTTCTCCGCGATCCGCTGCGCCCACTCCGTAAGCTCCTCGTGCCCGACGACCGATTCGACCTCGGGGTGGATCGCGTCCCGGTGCCGGCACTTGTTCTGGCACGACTCACACCCGGTGTGCGGGACAGCGAGCGGGAGCGCTTTCCGGGCCGCGACCTCGGGGTCGCGTTGTTCCATGAGGCGGGCAACTTCGGCGTCCGACATTGTTGGTAAGAAGCCCCACCCGCGGAAGCCGGCGCGGTACTCCGCGGCCAGTCCCGGGTCCGCCGGGCAACGGGCCGCGTCGTCCGCGCCGGGGTAGTACTTGGGCACGCGCACGAACGTGGCCTGTTCCAGCCCCGTGCGGAACACCGCCGCGTGCCCGGGGGCGAGTTTGCCCAGATAGTCGCGCTGTTCGTCGGTCATTATCATCGCGTTCGCGATGGCGTCGCGGTCGTTCCCGTCGCGGAGTTGGTGCGCGATCTGTAGGTTCGTGTTGCGGAGCGCGTCGGGGGCCAGCTTCTCCGGGCTTTGGTCCGCCACGATCAGGCCCTCGCCCAGCGCGCGGATCTCCGTGAGCAGTTGGCAGAACGCTTCCACGGCCTTGAACCGCGTGTCGGCCGCAGTCGCGCCCTCGCCCGACCCCTTCGAAGCCACGTTCTCCAACACGTTGTGCGCCTCTTCCACGAGCGTGACGTGGGCGAGCGTGCCGGGCTGCCCGCCGCAGCGGAACGCGCGCTCGCGGTGCTCGCGCAGGAACGTCAACACGAACATGACCACCAGCGCCTTGTCGTCCACGTTCAGGTCGTTCAGTTCGAGAACGGTCGGTTTCGCGAACAGCTCCGCGGCCCCGGGCGCGGAGCGCGGCGTGTCGAACATGCGCGCCTTGCTCCGAGCAGCAGCGGCTTGAACCGCCCCACGAGCGCGGCGGTCAGGTTCGCGAGCACCTCGCCCGCGTACTTGCGGTCCACGATGACGCGCTCGACCGCCGCGACGAACTCCGAGAGCCGCGGGAACCGGCGCTTCGCGGAGCCGTCTTCCGGGTAAACGTCGGTGAGCGACCAACCGCACGCTTCGTACACGCGCAAGAGCGCTTCGGCGATGACGGACGAAGACGGGCCGATCGGTGGAACCGCGGCCTCGAGGCACACCTGCAACCGGCTCACGTGAGCTTCGACGCGAACCCCGGGCAGCAGCTCGAACGGGTTCAACCGGAACGGCACGCCGGTTTCGTTGCCCAGCGTGTACACGCGCAGCTCCGGGCCGACCGCGGGCACGCCCATCAGCCCGCGGTACTCTTGCTTCGCCGATTCCAGCACGAGGAACGGCACGCGGTGATCGGCCCAGAGTTGATGGAGCAACTGGAGCACGGTCACGGTCTTCCCCGACCCGGTGAAGCCGGTCACGAGCACGTGCTTCGTGAGGTCGTCGAGCGGAACGGTCGCGCGACCACCGCCTTCAAAGGTGCCCAGGTCGATGTGGCGCGGGGGCACCGTGCGCACGCGCGGGCCGGGGTGGAAGTCGGGGCTGCGCTGCCGCACGGCGATGCCCGGTACACCGCCGTGCACGCTCACCGGGAGCCGGAACGCGGTGGCCGCGCCGCGCGCGTCGCACAGGTACCGCAACCGGGAGACGCCCCGGTCGCGCGGGTCGGCGAGGTTGGGCCGCGCGAAGTGGAACTCCAGTTCGCCCACCGCGCGCAGGGCGTCGGCGCGGTCGTCGCCGTCGAGTTCGACCACGTCCGCTCACGAGGGGAAGACGCCCGACTCGCCCACGGGCGGCTCGAACGGGCGCTCGTCGCTGATCGCGGCCGCGAGCGCGCCGGCGGCGGCACGCGCCGCGACTTCGTCGTTCGAGAGCGCGTACGCGGTCACCAGAAACGGCCGGTGCAGCCGGCGCAGGTTGGCCGCGTGAATGCGCCCGAGCCATTCCGCTTGCGGGTCGGAACTGTGAACGCGCCGCGCCGCTCGTGCCGACGACCGCGCCGTCGGCCGGCGCACCGGCCGCAGTCGCCATGCGCGCCGCGAGGTCGGCGAGGTCGGCCGCTTCGGGCAGGTCCGTGGGGCGAAGGACGATCGCGAGCTCGACCCGCGCGCCGCCCGACGCGAGGGCGGTCACGGGGCCGAGGAACGCCCCGCCCGGCCCCCACCACGGGAGCACGAGGTACGCGTCGGACGCGCGACCGAACTCCGCGGCCCGAACGCTCACGCGCTCCTCCGCCTGTCGCACCTCGAACACGTGGGCGGCCCACGGGGACCGCAACTCCGTCAATTCCTCCAGCGAAAGCGGGTCCGCGGGAACGCGAACCGCGGCCAGCGCGCGGGCCAGTCCGTCCGCGACCCGCGCCCCGTCGTCCCCGTCGGCTACCCGGCCCAACAGCCGGACGTCGGTCGCGCCCTGTGCCGGGTCGAACGTGTACCGCAGCTCGAACGTCGCGCTCGCGTTCGGGGTCCAGAGCGTGCCCACGAAGTGCTCCCACCGGCGGCAACACTCCGCCAGTTTCGCTTCGCCTGTCTCCCCCAACAGCGTGTGGTCGACGAGGAAGTCGGGCAAATACGGTACGCGGAACCCGAAGAGTTCGAACGTCCGGCTGCGGTAAATGTGGTCGGTCATCATGGCGAACCTCGGTTGGGAGGACGTACGCGGCGCGCGGGACGTTACGGCTTCAGCTTCAGTTCGATTGTGCCCGGCGTCGCCGTGGACCGCGGGGAGCGCGGGGTGAACGAGCCGCACAGCGTTCCGGCCGCGAGGTCGAGCTCGCCCGTCGTGTCGCTCCAGTGCTCCTTGCCGCGATACGCCTTGAAGTTGACGGTGTTGCCGGAGACCGTGCCCGCGAGCGTGAGGGCGATGCGCTGGCCGCCGCTCTCCACGAAGTACGAGCCGCTGACCGTGTCGCCGTCGCGCGTGAGGTTCAGTGTGGCCTTGAACCGCACCCCGCCCTGCGTGCCCTCGCCGATCCATGATGACGTGCGCGCCAAGCCCGGTGCAGGAGCCGTGCCGCCCTTCTTCGGCGCGCCGTCGAGTTTGAGCGAGAAGTTCCGCAGCTCCACAGTGCCGGCCTTGTCACTCACCAGCACCAACCCCAGTACGCCGTCCGCGGCCATGTCTGGGATCTCACCCTCCCACACCACGGTCCCGTGCAGTTTCGCGGTCACGTTCCGCCCGCGCACGGTGAGTTCGACCGGGTTAGTCTTCCCCGGCTCCACGAGCTGGTCGATCACCTTCTTTTTGGTCGGTGCCGAGGCCCACACGTAGCGCGGGCGGCCCATGACCGTGAACCACGCGTACTGTTCGCCGCGGTTCTCATTGCGGTCGGGGCCGGTGAAGAGGAACATCGGACCGTCGGTGATGTCCTTGTCGGGGTTGGAGAGCCGCCCGCGGAACCGCAGCCCGAAGAGCGCCGCGCCGGTCACCTTCAGATCGAACGTGAGCGTGAAGTCGCCGACCTTGTCGCGGGTGAACATGGCGGCGTCGGTGCGCGCCGGAATCGGGTCGGCGAGGAGGGTTCCGTTCTTCGCGGTCCAGAGCCGGGTCGAACCGGTCCACGAGTCGAGCGCGTCGCCCAGCGGCTTGTGCTCCACCTTCCGCGGCGTGCCGATCTCGCACACGAGCCGCACGCCGCCGATGTATACTTT
>SXHE01000795.1 GCA_005773755.1 Planctomycetia bacterium | reverse complement strand
GGCGACTGAAGCAGACCGGCGCGCGGTGGAAGGTGCGCCGGGTCGAGCGGATGGCCACCCTCTGCGCCGTTCAAGCAAGCGATCAGTGGGCCGCCTACTGGGCGGACACGGCCTAAATGCCAGAATCCGTTACTGCACCCCTGGGTGAACTCCAGATTTCTTAGTCCTTGACTACGGGCGCGTGCCACTCGACACTGGCGCGGTAACACCCACAGAGGACACCACCCGTGACCATCTTCAGCCGCGTTGCCGTTTTCGCTCTCGTGGCGCTGGCCCTGATCGCCGCGCCAAGTCCGCTGCCCGCGGCCGACCCGGTCGTGTTCGTCACGTCGTTCGCGCCCGGCGACAAGGGCGGCATCCACGCCTACACGTTCGACACGAAGGAGGGTAAACTCAAGGAGCTGCGCCGCACGGCCGGCGTCGAGAACCCGTTCTTCCTCGCCATCTCGCCGGACAAGAAGTTCTTGTACTCGATCCACGCCAAGCAGTTCGGCGGTAAGGAGAACGAGCACGTCGCCGCGTACTCGGTGGTCGGGCGCACCGGCGACTTGAAGTTGCTCAACCGCCAGTCGGCCGAAGGCACCGCTGCGTGCTATCTGGATGTGGACAAGACGGGCAAGACGGTACTCGTGGCGAACTACTCGTCGGGCAGTGTGGCGTCGCTGCCGGTGAAGGCCGACGGCTCGCTAGGCGAGAAGGCGTCGTTCTTCCAGCACAAAGGTTCGAGCGTGAACGACAAGCGGCAGAAGGAGCCGCACGCGCACTGCATCGTGGTCAGCCCGGACAACAAGTTCGTCTACGCCGCGGACCTCGGCACCGATCAGATTCTGTGCTACAAGCTGGACGCCACCACCGCGAAGCTGACCGCGAACGACCCGCCGTTCGCCAAGTCGCCCGCCGGGGCCGGGCCGCGGCACCTCACGTTCCACCCGAACGGCAAGCGCGTGTACGTCATCAACGAACTGCTGAACTCGGTGACACTGTTCGACTACGACGCGGCCACCGGGAAGCTGACCGAGAAGCAGACGATCCCGACGCTGCCGGGCGACTTCAAGGGCACCAGCCACTGCGCCGATCTGAAAATCACACCGGACGGGAAGTTCCTCTACGGCACCAACCGCGGCCACGACAGCATCGCCTGCTACAGCATCGCGGACGACGGCAAGCTGGCGCTCGTCGCCATCGAACCGAGCCTGGGCAAGGGGCCGCAGAACCTGGCGATTGTGGACGGCAAGTGGCTGCTGTGCGCGAACCTGCCGGGGAACAATATCGCCGTGTTCGAGATCGGCACCAAGACCGGCAAGCTGAAGTCGGCCGGCGAGCCGGTAAAGCAAGCCAGCCCGTCGTGCATCATGCTGCTGCCCTGACGGACCCGCAGCGAACGGCGCGGCAGTTTCACCTCTCCCCCATGCTCTGATGGTGGAGAGGTCGGCGAGGCATTGCGAGCCGGGTGAGGGGGCGCTGTGCGAGACAAGTGAGTTACGCGGAACTGATTGACGCGCTTCACGCCCCCTCACCCGCCGGTCGCAAAGCCGACCGGCGACCTCTCCCCCATCAAAGCATGGGGGAGAGGTGAAGACACTCTCCCCCGAAAGGTCATTCCCATGCGACTCGTCTCCACGCTTTTGGTTCTCGCGGTCGCCGGCGACCTGCGCGCTCAAGAGGTCAAACGCGACATCCCCTACGTTCCGAAGGGGCACGAGCGCCAGGTTCTCGACGTCCACTACGCGAAGGACGGGAAGAACCTGCCGGTCGTGTTCTGGGTCCACGGCGGCGGCTGGCAGGCCGGCGACAAGAAGGACGTGCAGATCAAGCCGAAGATGTTCGCGGAAAAGGGTTTCGTCTTCGTCGCCCCCAACTACCGACTGCTCCCGGCGGTGGACATGGCGACCATCGTTCGGGACGTGGCGAAGGCGCTCCGCTGGACCCACGACCACGCCGCGGAGTTCGGCGGCGACCCGAAGCGCGTCCTCGTGATGGGCCACTCGGCCGGGGCGCAGCTCGCGGCGCTGATCTGCACCGACGACCGCTATCTGAAGGCCGAGAAGCTGTCGCTGGACATCGTGAAGGGGTGCGTGCCGGTGGACGGCGACACCTACGACGTGCCCGCCATCATCGCGACCGCGGAGGCTCGGTGGAAGGCCCACGGCTTCCCGCCGGCGAAGTTCGGCCACCGCGAAAAGTTCGGCAACGACCCCGCGAAGCACAAGGACTTCTCGGCGGTCACGCACGTCGCCAAGGATAAGCACATCCCGCCGTTCCTGCTGCTGTATGTGTCCGGCCACCCGGACGTGAGCGCGCAGGCCGTGCGGTTCGGCAACGTGCTGAAGGAGGCGGGGCTTCCCGTCACGCTGTTCGGCGCGCGGGAAACCACCCACGGCAAGATCAACGCCGACCTCGGCCTGCCCGACGACCCGGCCACGAAAGCGCTGTTCGAGTTCCTCGACAAGGCGCTCAAGAAGTGAATCCGTTCGGAACCGAGCGCGACGAAGAGCGCTCGATTCCGAACGGAACGCGGATCAATCCAGCGGGCGCGGGTAACTGCCGCGCTCCTCGCGGTCGCCGCGCCCGCCGCCGCGCCGGTCGCGGTCGTCGCGGTCCCGGCC
>SXHE01000794.1 GCA_005773755.1 Planctomycetia bacterium | reverse complement strand
ATCGCGCCCGCCGTCGCGGGCTGAACCCTCACCGCGCAACACGCTTCGAGCCTGCTGATCCGCCGCGATCAGCAGGCGGCACCCGTTCCCACAAGGGCTATTCCACACATTTTCGCCAACGTGATTCGTCGGGCCGGTACCGTCGGGGCGCATTCAGATCGACCCTGCGCTGAGCAAACTCGCGACCGGAACGCTGGAACTGGAGATCAAGCCCGCCCCGGCCGAGAAGAAGTGACGAGTTCCGTACGCGGGGCGTCACGCCTTGTACGACACCACGGCTTGCTGCGAGGTCGGCGGCAGGGAGTGGAACTCACTACGGGCGAACCCCGCCGTCGCGAAGATCCGCTCGTACTCGGCGAACGTGTACGCGTCCCCCGCGGCCGTGGTCGCGAGCATCGTCAGGGCGAAGCCCGCGGTGGCGGGCGGGCTGACACGATCGGGGTCGGGTACGAACTCCAGCGTGACGCACCGCCCGCCCGGCGCTAGCGCCGCAAACGCCTTCGCCGCCACTCGCTCACAGGTCGGCACGTCGAAGTGATGCAGGAAGTTGGTCAACAGCACCAGATCGTACGGCCGGCCCCAGTCCAGCTCGAACGCACTCCCCGGCAGCAGGGCGTGACGGTCCGCGACGCCCGCATGTTTGGCGTTCTCCGCGGCCACCGCGAGCACGTTCGGCCAGTCCAGAGCGGCGACTTGGGCGTTGGGGTAATGCCGGGCGAACGCGATCCCGAACAGCCCGTGCCCGGCCGCGACGTCGAGCACACGATGTGGGCGGTCGCGGTCGCCGCCGACCAGCCCGACGAGCAGTTCGGCCTGGGGTGCCATCATCGGTCCCATGGCACGAGCGAACGCGACCCAGATCGGATTGTCGTGCGACACCGTCCCCTCAGCGGACGCCGCCGTGCCGCCCTTCCGCACCGCGTCCGTCAGCGTGGCGAAGCACTCCCGCAGTGGGGGTGTGAGCAGGAACTCGACCGTCCCGCCCAGATACGCCGGCGACGAGCGGGTAAGGAACACCTGGGTGTCGGGGGTGAGTTCGTAGCGATCCTCGGACTTGCGCAGGAAGCCCGCGATCACCAGGTAGTCGGCCAGGATGCGCACACCGCGGGGGGAGGCGTCGCACGCCGCGGCGATCTGCTCGGCGGTGCGACGGCCGGCGGCGACGTGGGTGAACAGGTCGAGTTCGATCGCGGCCTTCAGTGCTTCCGTCCGCTGGAAGGCGTTGATCGTGTCGAAGAACAGTGCCGGGGATGGTCCGTGCGGTTGCATGCGTTTGTCTGCACCTCCGGGGCGAAAGCGAGCGAATCGAACACCTCACCGCTCGTCGTCGCACTCAGCCCCGCTTGAGGTCGAGGAACGTGACGCACGACGGGTTGCCGACCGGTGCGTAGTGCCCGGTGAACGCCAGCAGCCCGGTCTTGCGATCCACTCGGAACACGGTCACGTGGTCGGCCCGCTGGTTGCAGCAGTACAGGAACGTGCCGGTCGGATCGAAGGCGAAGCTCCGCGGGTAGTTACCCCGCGTCCACTCGTCGGCCACCCAGGTCAGATCGCCGTTCCCGCCGACCGCGAAGATGCCGATGCTGTCGTGCAGCCGGTTGCCGACGTACACGAACTTCCCGTCGCCCGACACCAGGATCTCCGAGCAGAAGTTGCTCCCCGCGTACCCCTTGGGCAGGGTGGAGATCGTCTGCCGGGCGGTCAGCTTCCCAACGTCGGGGTCGTAGTCGAACCGCACGACGGTCGAGCCCTCCTCTTGCACCGAGTACAGCCACTTGCCGTTGGGGTGGAAGTGGACGTGCCGCGGCCCGTCGCCCGGCGGCACCGAGACCGAGGCAGGGTCGTTGGCGGTCAGCGTGCCCTTCGTCGCATCGAACTTCCACACGAAGAGCTTGTCGAGGCCGAGATCCACGTGCAGCACGAACTTACCGGTCGGGTCGGCCATGATCTGGTGCGCGTGGGTGCGGTCGTGGCCGCTGAACGCGAAGCTCCCCTTCGGCGCGTTCGGGGCCTTCGTCGGACCGACCTTCCCCTCGTCAACTTTCACGTCCGTCGCCTCGCCCAGCTTCCCGTCCGCGAGGACCGACAGCACCGCGACCGAGCCGCCGAAGTAGTTCGCGACCAGCAGGAACTTGCCGGACGGGTGGATGCTCACATAGGTCGGCCCGGCCCCGCCGGAGCGGATCGTGTTGAGCGGCTTCAGTGAGCCATCTCTTGGGTCGATGGCGAAGGCGGTGACGGTGCCCTCCTTCTTGTCACCCTGGCGGTCGGTCTCGTTGGCCGAGTACAAGTGGGTGCCGGGCGCGTTCACCGCCAGGTGGCTGGGGCTGGTGCCCATCTCGTGGACGCCCGCGGCGGTGAGCGCACCAGTTGCCCGATCCACGCGGAAGATGTGGATGCCGCGGCCGTTGCCCGGCGGCAGATCGACCTGCGTGGGTAGCACGTCCTTGAGCGGGGAACTGAACGTGCCCACATATGCGATCAGCGGCCCGTCGCCCTCCTTCGGCTGGGCAGCGCCCGCGGCGAGCGTGCCCGCGAGGGCCACGGAGGAGGCGACGAACGAGCGGCGGTCCGGGTCGGTTGGCATGGGTAACCTGTCGGGGCGGGATCAGGGGCGGGTGCTGACAGTGTACCGGCGCAACGCGGGCCGGTCACAAGACCGAAGGGTGACAGCTCGTCTCACCGTCTGCCGCTCGATGCGGGTCAGTACAGGTTGTTTTTGTAGGCCCCGTCGAGCAGAGCCTGGATCTTGGCGGCATCCAGTTCCGGCATGCGCACGTGATCGCTGAACATGTCGGCCGCACACGGCAAGCTCTGTGAATCCGGCCGCTCGTGCGGCTCCCACAGGTTCGATCGGAGCAACGCCTTGGCACACTGCAAGAAGCACTCTTCGACCGCAACCGCGACCGCGACCAGGGGCCGTTTGCCCCGCACGCTCAAGGGCGTGAGCCACGCCTCATCGCGGACGATCGCCGCACGCCCGTTGACCCGCAGGGTCTCGCCGACCCCAGGAACCAGGAACAGCAGACCGATTCGGCCGGTCTCCAGGATGTTGCGGAGGGTGTCGACCCGTCTGTTGCCCGGACGATCGGGAATCAGCAGCGTCCGGTCGTCGACGACGTGAACGAAGCCCGGTGCGTCGCCGCGGGGCGACACGTCGCACCGGCCGTCCGTCGCGTGCGTCCCGACGACCACGAACGGCGAATGCGCGACGAACCGCAGCATGTGTTCGTCGAGGGCCGTCAGTTCCTTCCGCAGCGAGAACGCCGAGGGCGTGCCGATGATCGCCGCGAGTTCTTCGGCCGAGCGGACCGGGTCGGTAAAGCGGTCGAACGACATATGATTTCTCCGATCGGCCCGGACTAGGAACCGGGCTCCGCGGGTGAGGGGTTGAGCGCATCTCCACCACCCGACGTGGACCGATCGTCAGGTGGGCGGCGCAGCACCAGACGGTGCCGCCGGAGCGTGTGATCGGGCGTGTCGAGGAAGCAGACCGTCCGCGACTCCTCTTCTTTCAGCCCTTCCTTGATAACAAAGGGGGCCGTTCGAGTCGCGTCCTCGATCTCGGCCCAGACCCCGTTGACCGCCGCGTTGGTCGCGACGAAGGGCCGGTGGTCGATCAGCAACTTGTACTCACGCGACTCGATCTTCATCGGCTTGCCCTCGACCGCATCGGCGGCACGAACTCGACCCCAGAAGTTCCGTTTTGCTTACCGATCTCATTCCGTGCGTGATCCCCGTGCGATCTTCACGTGCCGCTCAGGGTGGTCAGGTCGGCCCGAAGTGTGGTCTCGCCGGTGACGCCCTCATACCGCCGCACCACTTTCCCGTTGCGAAAGATCAGCAGCAGCGGAATCGCCGAGACGTCGAACTTCGCGGCCAGTTGGGGATTCGTCTCGGTGTTGACCTTACACACCGTAAAGTCGCGGGCGAGGGCGTGCAGCACCGGGTTCATGGCCCGGCACGGCCCGCACCACGCGGCCCAGAAGTCCACCACCACCGGACCCGGAGCGTCCAGCACCTCACGCTTGAAGTTGTACTCTTCGAGCAACATGCCCTATCCCCCGATACGCTTCAAATAGCGATCTACGGCCCGCGGACCGCACCTGGCCCGTGTCGCGTCTGCCTTCATCTGTTTGATTGCCGCCGGGCCAAAAGGGATCAGGGTCTGCTGCGGCCACCCTCGCCGGACGTCGGCTCACTCCCGCCACGGCTTCTTCTGCTCGTAGAGCTTGAGCCGCTCGCGGGCCGGCTTCCGCGAACCCGCCTCGAACGCCGGGTCGGCCAGCGCCTTCTTCTGGTGTTCGATGGCCTTCTCGAAGTCCCCGACCT
>SXHE01000793.1 GCA_005773755.1 Planctomycetia bacterium | reverse complement strand
GACATGATCGCGCAGAGCGTGGGCGAGGGCGGTAAGGCCACCATCGGCTTCACCGTGCTCAACAGCGAACTGGAGAAGACCAAGAAGACGCTGGCCCCGCTGGTCGCCGGGTTGGGCGCGACACTGAACGAAACCGGCAAGGTGAGCAAGGTGTCGGTGGTCGGGGCCGGGATGCGCACGATCAGCGGTGTCGCGGAGCGGCTGTTCCAGGCGCTCGCGGCCGAGGGCGTGAACCTGAAAATGATAACCACCGGCGACATCAAGATCAGCGTGCTGGTGGAGGAAGACGCACCGCCGCCCGCCGAGGAAGTGCCCGCGGGCGAGTCCATCAAGAAGACGCACCTCGAAAGCAAGAAGGCGGTGCGCGGGCGGAAGGCGCTGCGCGCGGTCCACGCGGCGTTCGCGCTGGCTCAGCCGCGCAAGGGCGCGGGCCAGTCCCCGGCGGGCACCGAGTTCAAGCCGCGGGTGAACCCGTTGGTCGTGGCCGGGGCGAAGGACCGCGAGGCCGCCATCGCCCGGCTCGCGGGCATGGAAGACGTGCTCGTCAGCGGCGCGCACCTGAACACCGAGCAGAGCCGCGTCACGATCCACGACCTGCCCGACGTACCGGGCAACTGCTCGAAGGTGTTTAACGCGGTCGCCACCGGCGGCATCCTGGTGGACATGATCGTTCAGAACCAGTCCGGCCCCGGCAAGGCGGAGCTGTCGTTCACCGTGCCGCGCTCGGACCTGACCCGCGCCCTGACGCGCACGCAGGACGTGGTGCGCGAGATCGACGCGAGCTGCCGCGTGGTAGGCGACGGCGAAATCGCGGTGCTGTTCGTGCTGGGCGTGGGAATGCGGACACACACCGGCGTGGCCCGCACGATGTTCGGAGCGCTGGCCGCGAAGGGCATCAACATCAGCATGATTAACACGAGCGAGGTGTGCGTGGGCGTGGTGGTCGAGCGCTCCCGCGGCGAAGAAGCGCTCGCCTGCCTCACGGAAGCGTTCAAGCTGGGGTAGCTTCGAGCAGCACCGCGAGGTGCGTCGGCTTCTTGGTGCCGAAGATGGTGGCCTTCTGTTCGGCGCTGAGCGCGTCGCGATGTTTGAACGCGATCCGCGCGCCGGCCTCGAACCGCTCGCCGGTGCGGGCGCACTTCCCGCCGTACTTCGACTCCATCACCTTCATCCCGTCCACGAGCACGCCCGCGATCTCGATATCGACGTAACCGTCGCCGCTCGGGGCCGGAACCGCCGGCGCGCGGTGAACCTCCGCGGCGCGCGGCGGCGGCGCGTCCGCGAGTACGTGACCGGTGAGCACGAGGTTCTTGAACGCGATGAACTCGCTGCTCGTGTCGCGGGCCTTGCCCTTCAGCCCCTTCGGGTGCCAGCGCAGCTTATAGCCGCCCGGCGCGAGGTCGCGGCCCACGAGCATCGTGTCGGTGCCGCCGGAGTTGTCGTTGCACAGTTCGAGCGGCTCGCCGACGTTCTCGTAGCCGTCGCCGGAATCGAGCTGGAGCTGCACGCGATAGTTCGGGCAGGTGGGGTATCCGGGGTTGTGGTTGTGCCAGTGCCGGAACGTGAGGCCGGCGAGGTGCGCGGGCCGCGTGAGGGTGAACCAGAGGAACACGTCGTTGGTGCCGAGGTTCCGCGTGAGGAACACGGTGCCGACGCCGTTGCCGAACACTTCCGCCGGCCCGCCGCCGGTCTGCGACACGAACCCGCTCACGAGCGCCGGGTCCGTCGGCACGCCGACCGCGACCGACACGCCGCGGTCGCTCATCACGTTCTCGAAGTCCCAGAACAGCAGCGCCGCGTCGGTCATCGGTTCGCACCCGTGGGGATTTCTCCTTCACCTCACCCCTTGAGGGGGAGGTCGCCGGCCGCTCTGGGCCGGCGGGTGGGGGGTGAGCGCCTCCTGAGACTCTCAGCAGCTTACCCCCCACCCGCCGCGTGCAAAGCCACGCGGCGACCTCCCCCTCAAGGGGGGAGGTGAGTATCGCGCGCCGCGCGGCAATGCGAGTTGAGCGGCCTACGGGCGCAGCGGGGCGAACGACCAGCGCAGGCTCATGCCGTCCATCTTGGTGCTCACGCTCAACACACCGCCGTTCTCCTGCGTGGCCGTGCCGGAGTACGTGCCCGGCCCCTTGCGGGTCAGTACGAACGACTTGATCTTCGCCTTCGTCTGCTTCTCGATGTCCTCGCGCATCAGCCGCTCGACGGTACTCTGACCGGGGACGAAGTTGAAGTTGATGCCGGCGGCCGTGGGCGCGCCGGCCGTGACCTCGTAGGTGTCGCCGTTGGTGCCGGTGCCGGTGCCGGTGTACGAGCCGTCGGCCTGCTTCTGCAGGTCGGCCACGGTGAAATCGACCCCGAAGCTGGTCTTCATGCGCTCGCGGATCAGCTTCTCGACGGACTCCTTGGTGAGTACCGCGGTCCACTCGAACTTGCCGCCCTTCGGGGCGGTGGTGGTCACGTCGTAGGTGTGGCCGTTGGTGGCGCTGGCGGTGCCGGCGAACGTGCCGTCGGGCTGCTTGGTGAGACTGATCGCGGTGATCTCGGCGTTGAGGCTCTTCTTCATCTCTTCGCGCACGGCCTTCTCGACCTCGGCCTTACCCGCGCCACACCCGGCGGCAAGCGCGGTGAACAGACACACGACCAGAGCGCGAGCGGAAAAGCGGTACACGGGCCGACCCTCCGAATGGGAAACGCGGGCACCGCCCGCGCACTTGAATTGCTGTGAGGATAGCGAATTGTCCCGCCAGTCGCGAGCACGGCCGCACCGAGTCGCGTTGATCGGCAGCCGCTGTGTTGGGGTGACTTTTGGGGGCGCGTCCCCCCTGCCCACCCCCCGTGTTTTCGTTTCCTCACTTCGTCCCAGGAATCCTGGGGTTTCGGCACTTGGCCGCGCACAGAAGCGGCCTTTATGCGCTGGAAAGCCCAGGAATCGTAGCGTTTATAAAGGCCGCCCCCGGCCGTTATCGCTAACCGTCTGCCCGAACTGCACTTGCGCCGATTTACGATGCCGAATCGCGATCTTATGGACCCGAATCCGGCCGAAATCGGGTCACGAGCCGACCAAATGCTACGCAAACGAGCGAAAAAGGGAACCCGTTGGGCGCGGTCCGAACTGCCGACAGTGTATACTCCCGTTCCCAATGTCCATCTGTATAATTCTGGGTGATCCCGGCCCCGTTGTCAACTAACTTGCGCGAAATTGTGCGGGATGCGAACTGATCCGCTCAATTTCACACGATCCGGACCGCGAACCGTTACAAATCAACACGACTTGGTATCAGAACGTGCGCCGCGCCGGAAGTGCGCGCAACTGCTGCTCGCGAGCGTCGCGCGCCTTGCGCAGGTCTGCCACAAATCGGAGGTTGGGGTTCTGGAGCGCAAGCCAATCGCTCAGCGCGTCCAGTTCGCGCGGACCGCCGATCTGTGCCAGGGCCTTTGCCGCGTGGGATTTCACCACTGAACTTTCATCGTTCAGCAGCGGCACGAGAACCCAGGCGTGCCGCTCGTCGCCGGTGTCAGAGAGGTATTCGATCAGGGTTGTGCGAACGATGTCGGTGTTACCTGAATCCGCGTCGCGCGCCAGCAGCAGATTCGGTGCGGCCAGCCGCCGGACGATGAGTTGGGCGAACTGACGTGGCTCTCGAACGTGGTCGAGCATGGTGCACACGCCGATAACTTCGGACACGGTACTATGCGGATCGGCGAGAATCTCGCGCATCACCGGTTGCACCGAAGCTCCCAGCCCCACCAACTCGGCAGTGCACTCATCTCGCACGCGCATGGTCTCAGGGCTCAAACAAAAGTTCGGGCCCAGCACCTCAAGAAGCAAGCGGACGCGCTCTCCGTGCGGTTGCGGAAGCGGGCCGACCAGTTCGCGGTTCGACACGACGGCCCGCACCACCGCGCGCGGGGCGGGCGCGATTGCCACTTCCACCGCGACGGGCGGCTTCGCGCTCGGCGCTTCGCGAACCGGTGCGCCGCAGCGCACCAGTACGAGCACCGCCAGAAGTAAGCCGGCCGTTCGCGCGAATCGCATTCGAGCCTCGCGAGTCAGTTGGTCAGCGTGCGCGGGACCGGGTGTTCCTTCAGCCGCTTCGCGAGCGCGTCGCGGCACTGTGTCAGGTGCTGCAACTCGTCCGCGCCCGCGCGGTCTATCGCGTGCTTCAGCAACATGTTCATGGTGTCCAGGTGCGAGTGGTTTCCGAACGCGCAGAGCACCCGCGCGGCTACGCGGCGCAGCGACTCGGATTGGTGGATCAAGTACGGGGCCAATGCCGCAGCGTCGCGCTCGTCACCGATTTCGACGAGCAGGTTAGCAAGCTCGTCGCGCGTGTGCGATTCCATTCGGCTCCGCTGACGGGCTTGCTCTTCGCGACTATCGACCTGTGCCCGAAACTGCCACTCGGGAACGTACATGGCGTCCCCGGCTGTGATCCGCTTAACGAGGAGGGGCACGAAGCGCCGCCGATCTACCTTGATGCGTTCGATCGCGGCGCAAGTGAGGCTGACCATCCGTTCGTCAGTGTCGGGGTCGGCGAGGATCGCTTCGTAGACGGGGAACGCTTTCTCACCATGTTGAAGAAGCTTCTCTTGATACGGCGCGACGACGTCGAACCCGCAGTGTTGGCCGGATTGCCGTACCAGTTCGCGCACCTCGTCTTCAAACGCCGGATCGATCTGAGGCTTGGTATCGGGCGCGTTGCACCCGGCAAGAACCAGAAGCGCCATCAACCCGGCGGTGCGTGCCCAACTCATCAGTCGGCCCTCCTTCAACCAGACGAGCGCGAGGCTCGGCCCTCACACTGTACCGCATCTCGCGCGGCCGTTCGCCTACTTCTTCGGTGGGTCGCGGTAGTCCAGGGGCGGGGGCTGGTCTTTTTCGAGCATCGCGGTGTACTTGCGGCCGTCGAGCCGCTTCTTGTGTTCGGCCTTCGCGTCGTTCCGTAGGTCGGCGTCGGTGAGCAGGTCGTGGGCGGTCGCGGCCAGCGTGCGGGCGGCCAGGTTCATGCCCTTCTTGGCGATGGTCGTGCCGCCGCACGCGACCGCCTGCCACGAGTGGCCCGGCGTGCCCGGCACCCAGCACGCGGTGCTGAACCCGACCACGGGCACGATCCACGACACGTCGCCCACGTCTGTGCTGCCGCCGCTGGACTTGCCGGACACGTCGAACACCCGCGCGAGGTCGTCCAGCGGCGGGGCCTTGTCCGGGAACGTCTCGCGCAGCCGCACCGCGAACTTCGTCTCCTCCGCGTCGTACTTGAGGTCGTTGAGCGCGGTCAGGTTCTTCTTCGCGATCTCCGCGAGCGCGTCGTTGGGCAGAATCTCCATCGTGCCGCCGAGGTAGTTCACTTCGAGCCGCGTCTCGGTGGCGAGCGCGCCGGCCTGCGCGCACTTGAGCACGCGCGGGTACAGCTTCTGCACCACGTCGGCCTTCGGGTGGCGGACGTAGAAGAAGCCCTCCGCGAACTCCGGCACCACGTTCGCCGCGCCGCCGCCGGTCACGGTGTGGTGCAGGCGCGTGCCGTCGGGCGTGTGCTCGCGCAGTAGCTCGACCGCGTGCATGGTGAGCAGCAGCGCGTCGAGGGCGCTGCGGCCCTTGTCCGGCGCGCCGGCCGCGTGCGCCGCGGTGCCGTGGAACCGGAACTTGACCGCGACCCGCGCCAGGCACGTCTGGTCGCCGGCGCTGTTCCGCGCGCCGGGGTGCCAGTGCAGGGCCACGTCGCAATCGTCGAACAGCCCGGCGCGGGCCATGAACACCTTCGCCGCGCCGCCCTCGTCGGCCGCGCACCTGTAGAACCGCACCGTGCCCGTGATCTTCCCGGCCTTGATCTGCTCGGCGATTGCGATGCTCGCGGACAGCGACGCGGTGCCGAACAGGTGGTGCCCGCAGGCGTGGCCGTACCCGTTGCCGCCCTTGCGCGGTTGGCGGAACGGCACAGCGTCCTGTGCCAGTTGCGGCAGCGCGTCGAACTCGCCCATGATGCCGATGACCGGCTTGCCGGAGCCGAACTCCGCGGTGAACGCGGTGGGAATCTTCGCGACCCCGCGCGTCACCTTGAACCCGGCCTTCTCCGCGATCTCGGCCAGCGCGTCGGCCGACTTCTTCTCCTGATAGCCCGGCTCGGCCCAGTCCCAAATCTTCAGCGCCGTGGGCCAGTTGGCGTCTGCGTGCGCCCCGGCAGACTTCACCGCGGCCTCTTTCTGCGCGAAGGCGAACGCCGGCAGAGCGAACAGCGCGACGAGGGAAAGCAATCGCATGGCGGGATCTCTCGGAATGTGGGACGTGTGATTCTCGCCCATGTGCGCGCGTTGGGCAACCGTTTAGCGGTCGTCCCGAAGGGACGACGTACACTGACGCCACGAAGGGAACCGCAGATGACCGCGATCGACTTCATGGGTGCCGGCGAAATCCTCGGCGCGATGATTACCCCGGCGCTGCTCATCAGCGCGTCGGGCACACTGGCGCTCTCGACCGCGAACCGGCTGGGGCGCGTCGTGGACCGCATCCGCGCGCTGAACGACATGGCCGAAGGGCTGCCCGACGGCGTGGTGACGGACGAGGTCGTCGACAAGCGGGCGCTCATCGCCGATCAGATCCGCTGGCACACGCTGCGGCTCCGGTTGCTCCAGCGCACCATTGTCACGCTGTACGTCGCCATCGGGCTGCTCGTCGGCGCGAGCCTGACGGTCGGCCTGACGGCCTCGACGAAGTTGCTCGCGCTGGGCTGGGTGCCGGTCGCGTTCGGGCTGACCGGGGCGTTCGCGCTCCTGATCGCCGCGGGGCTGCTGATCCGCGAGTCGCGCTTCGCGGTCCGCGGTGCGGAAGTGGAAATCGACTACGTGCGGAAGGTGGTCGCGCGCAAGACGACGGTGCCGCTGGTGCGGCACGAGAAGCCCGAAGGCGGGCAGGGCGAGGGCTAGCCCAACTCCACCACCGCCATCGTGTGAACGCGGAGCTTCGGCACGGTAAACGTGACCACGTCCCCCGGATCGACGCGGACGTTCAACCCCTCTGGCTCGATGCGCACGCCCTTCACCTTGTAGCCGCGGAGCGTGATCGCGATGTCGTGAATGGGGATCACCTCCTCGCGCAGCGGCACCTCTTCCGCCGGGTGGCCGTGGCCGGTGGTGGTGTTCAGGTCGTTGTACAGGTGGATCACGAGCCGCTCGCCGGCCTTCTTCTGGCGCACCGTGACCGCGTGAACGCACATCGGGGCACGCACCTCGACCGGCGGCGCGGACGGCGCGACGTGCCGCATCGCACTCGTGAGGACGACGCGGTGGTAGGGGTACGACAGCAGGTAATGCGCCGCGTCGATGCCGGCCGCGAGGTACACCACCTTCCCCTTGCCGAAGGTGCTCGACACGACCGCGGGCAGCTCTTCGGCCTTTGCGCTGTCCTTCGTGCGCACGGTCGCATCGGTGCCGCTGCGAAGCAACAGTTCGACGCGCGCCACCGGCCCCTTGAACGTGACCAACCCTTTCCCGAGCAGCGCGGTGAGCGCGTCGGCCGCGAGGAACGCCTTCGCCCCGCCGGTGCGATTGAAGTCCCACACCCCTTTGCGCTTCTGCCAGTATTCCGGCGGCAGCGTACGGGCGAAGTTCTCGTCGACCTTGTCGTCGATCTTCCCCGCGACCGCGACGCCCTTGTGCGTCACGCCCAGCACCTCCGACAGCGCCGGCTCCTTGCGCGGGGTGCCGAACTCGTCGCACAGGCCGGTGTCGAGCGACGCGACCAGGCCGCCGCCGTTCTTCACGAACGTCGCGATTGCGGCGCACTGCGCGTCGTCCAGGCACGCGGTGTTCGGCAGCACCAGCACCTTGAACTTCGCGAGGTCGGCGTCGGTCAGGTTCCAGTCGTTGATGAGCGCGAAGGGCAGGTGCTCTTCGAGCGCGGCGCGGAAGAACCCGAACACGTTGGCGAGGTAGCGGTCTTCCACCTGACCCGCGCTGCGGCCGTAGAACGCGCGGGTGTTGTCGCTCATCAGGACCGCGGCCCACGGCTCCGGCTCCTTGTGCGTCAGCCACGGCTTCCGCTTCTTCACCTCGGCCATCGCGTGCGCGGTGCCGGCCTTCAGGTGGTCCGGTTGCAGCGCCGCGATGCTCGGCCCCGCGCCGTATGTGAGCGCGAGCATCATGCGGCGCTCGACCTCGTGGGCCGGGAAGCTGTCCTTGCCGTAGGGGTTCCCGCGGCTCATCAGGTACGGCTCGGCGAACGCGACGCGGTGGTTGCTGACCGCCCACACGTAGGCCGCGCCGAACGCGGGCACGACGCTCGCGCCACGGTTCGTCTCGTCCATCCAGAACTCTTGGTCCGGCGCGTCGAACAGCAGGTTCATGCGCGCCGACATGTTCCGCGGGATGTCGAGGAAGTGGCCGAACCGCCCGGCGTTCGTCGTCCAGGTCACGAGCGCGATGTCGGGGTTGATCGCCTTCAGCCGCGCCTGCATCCGCTGAACGAGGGCTTCGAGTTTGCGGTCGGCCCAGTGCGAATACTTGCGGTACTCCGCGCTCTGCATGTCGCGCTTGGGGATCGCGCCGCCGGTGTCGGCCTTGTAGTTCGCGCGACAGTGCTTGCAGTAGCACCCGCCGCCGTGGTGCAGGCCGTCGAAGCTGAAGGCGCTGACCTGCGGGAACTGCGTCACGATCTCCGCGAGTACGTCGATGAAGAAGTCGCCGTAAGGCCCGAGCGGGCACAGCATCCCGCCGTGCGGGTACTTCTTCAGGTCGATTTCGGGAACCTCGTTCGTGTCGGTGGCGACGCGCCGCCAGTCGGGGTGCAGCTCCCACACCTCCGCTTGCAGCGTGGGCGGGTACACGCCGAGCACGCGCACGCCGAGCTTCTGGTACTCCGCGATGTCCTTCTTCACGCGGTCGAGCGGGACGTGCGGGCTGCGGCGCTTGAGGAGCTTGCTGTCGTAGTAGGCGTAGAAGGGATCGACGAACCCGACCTCGGAGAGCGTGACGCCGGCTTCCGCGGCTTCTTTGCGCTGCGCGGAGTTCATCACGGAGAGCGTGTACCCGGCCCCGGTGGTGTCCTGCACCCACGCGGGCACCTTCACTTCGCGGAACGGCCCCTTCTCGAACGG
Source organism: Planctomycetia bacterium (assembly GCA_005773755.1). GTDB lineage: Bacteria > Planctomycetota > Planctomycetia > Gemmatales > Gemmataceae > Gemmata. Next base: position 149 of record SXHE01000793.1, on the reverse strand, counting down.
CTGGGGCAGGATGGCGCGCCCCCAGACGTCGGGCTTCTCGTCGTCGGCCGCGGCGCTCGTCGTTGGCGAAACGACAGTGATAGCGGCGCTGGTGGCGACGAACTCGCGGCGCGAGGGGAGAGACATGGGGAAGGCTCCAAATGTACCAG
>SXHE01000792.1 GCA_005773755.1 Planctomycetia bacterium | reverse complement strand
GGCGACTGAAGCAGACCGGCGCGCGGTGGAAGGTGCGCCGGGTCGAGCGGATGGCCACCCTCTGCGCCGTTCAAGCAAGCGATCAGTGGGCCGCCTACTGGGCGGACACGGCCTAAATGCCAGAATCCGTTACTGCACCCGCGCGAAGCGCCCCGCGGCCATTGCGCTTGCTCGCGCGCCGGCCCCGCCCTACACTCAATTACCTGCCCCCTGCGCTCGCACGCCACTTCCGAGGCCGCACATGCCCCGGTTCGCATACGCTCTCGCCGCACTTGCCGCTTTTTGTTCGCCGTCGGTCGCGGCGGATACGCCCTCGTTCAGCGCGGAGGTGATGCCGCTGCTCACGAAGGCCGGGTGCAACAGCGGCGGGTGCCACGGCAAAGGGTCCGGCCAGAACGGGTTCCGCCTGTCGCTGCGCGGGTTCGCCCCGGACCAGGACTACAAGTGGATCACCCGCGAGTTCAGCGGCCGGCGGCTCGACCGCACCAAGCCCGAAGAGAGCCTGTTGCTGCGCAAGGCCACCGGGCAGACGCCGCACGAGGGCGGCCGGCTGTTCTCCACGAACAGCCGCGAGTACGCGCTGCTCCTCGACTGGGTGAAGGCCGGCTACCCCGGACCGGACAAGAACGAGACGAGGATCAGCAAGCTGGAACTCACCCCGGCCTCGAAGGTGCTGAAACCGGGCGAAGAGGTGCAGCTCGTCGCCACCGCGACCTTCGCCGACGGCACCACGCGCGACGTGACCTGGCTAACCAAGTTCGACTCCAACGACGCCGCGTACCTCGACGTGTCGCCCGGCGGCAAGGCGAAGGCCGTGCGCAACGGCGCGAGCGCGGTGCGGGCCATGTACCTCACGGAGGTCGCGGTCACGGTATTCGCGATGCCGTTCGACCGGCCCGTTGACGACAAGCGGTTTCAGCAGACGAACAACTTCGTGGACACACACGCCCTCGTGAAGCTCAAGGAACTGCGCATTGAGCCGTCAGACCTGTGTACCGATGAAGAGTTCGTCCGCCGGCTGTTCCTCGACGCCTGCGGGATCCTCCCGACCGCGGCCGAAGTGACCGCGTTCGTTGCCAGCACCGACGCCAAGAAGCGTGAGAAACTGATCGACGCCGTGCTCGCGCGGTCGGAGTTCACCGACTACTGGGCGCTTCAACTCGGCGACCTGTTTCAGAACCGCAAAGAGCGCGACCACGACGTGCGCGGCGTCAAGGGCGTGCGCCAGTTCCACGACTGGCTCCGCAAGCAAGTGGAAGCGAACCGGCCGTGGGACGCGCTCGCGCGCGACGTGCTGACAGCGACCGGCTCGAACGCGGACAACCCCGCGGTCGGCTACTACATCGTGACCGTCGGCGAGCAGCGCCACGGCGAGAACTCCGAAGCGCCCGAGTCGATCGCGCAGGCGTTCCTGGGCACGCGCATCGGCTGCGCGAAGTGCCACAACCATCCGCTGGAGCGCTACACGCAGGACGACTTCTACCACTTCGCCGCGGACTTCAGCCGCGTGAAGCTGGACCGCAAGGAAGCGAAGATGGGGCCGACCGTGTTGAAGGTCAGCCACCCGGACCAGAACCAGAACAAGAACCCGGTGGGCGTGAGCCAGCCGCGCACCGGCATGTTCATGAAGGCCCAGCCGCTGGACCGCACCAAGCGCGACGTGGCCCCCCGTGACGACCCGCGGGCGGAGCTGGCGAAGTGGATCACCGACCCCGGCAACGAGTTCTTCACCGGGGCGATGGTGAACCGCGTGTGGAAGCACTACATGAGCGTCGGGCTGGTGGAGCCGGTGGACGACCTGCGGGCCACCAACCCGCCCACGAACCCGGCCCTGTGGAAGGCGCTGAACGCCGAGTTCGTGGCGAAGAAGCTCGACCTGCGCGCCCTGATGCGAGTGATCCTCAACTCGCGCACCTACCAGCTCTCGAGCGCGACGCGACCGGGCAACGAGACCGACGCCCGGTTCTACTCGCACTACTACGCCCGCCGCCTGCCGGCGGAGGTGCTGCTCGACGCGATCTGCGACGCGACCGGCGTGCCGGACCGGTTCGACGGCTACCCGCTGGGCGTGCGCGCGGTGCAGGTGCCCGACCCCGGTTCCGCGTCGTACTTCCTCCGCGCGTTCGGGCGCAGCGACCGCGTGACCGCGTGCGCGTGCGAGCGCACCGGCGACGTGAACCTGCCGAGCGTACTGCACCTGATCTGCGGCGACACGATCAACACGAAGGTGAACGGTGGCACCGGTTGGCTGGCCGCGCAACTGAAGACCGAGAAGGACGACACGAAGTTGATGGACGACCTGTTCCTGCGAGCAATCGCCCGCAAGCCGAGCGCGAAGGAGCGCGAAACGATCACCAACCTGCTGAAAGGCACCCCGCGCGACGACCTCTTCCGCGACCTCTTCTGGGCGCTGTTGAACAGCAAGGAGTTCACGTTCAACCGCTAGCGAGGTTCGTCGTGTCAATCGGCATTTGCGTACGATACCGCGACCCGGCGCGCGAGGAGGAGTACCGCCCGTATCTCACGCAGCGGCACCTCACCGGCTGTGTGTGGCCGCTCGCGACAGCTTTCGGCTTGGAGCGTGTGGAACTGGTGGAAGTCGTCTGCGTGTACCGATCCGCAGACGAGCTTCGCGAACTGCTCGTTCAGTTCGAGGCGGTGTGTCTACGCTTGAGCGATCCGACGACTGCGAGCGACCGGTATTTAGAAGCGGAACACGTCCTGACGCGAACGAGCGAGTTGATCCAACATCTCCGACAAGCTCTGGCCGAGTGGACCGACATCGAAGAGGTGTCGTTCTTCTGATGCTCACTCCGCGTCCAACGGCGGGATCGGTTTCGCCGGCGGGCGCGGCGGAGCTACGAACGTCTCGTCTTGGATCGAGCCGTAGGTCGATTTCAGGAAGCCCGGCGGCCAGCCGAGTTCTTCGGGCGTCGGTGGGTTGGTGTCGTTCGCCGTCGGGTCCGGCGGTTCGCTTGCGGGTGTCATGGAATCTGCCAGTCCTCCAGCTTCAAGCCCGCGATCCGGCTGAACTCGTTGGTGTTGTGCGTCACCAAGATCAGGTCGTGGGTGAGCGCGATGGCGGCAATCATCGTGTCGTAAGGGCCGATCTGTTTCCCCGCCGACGCGAGCGCGTGCCGGATTTCACCGAACAGCCTCGCCGCGGCGTCGTCGAACGGCAAGCTCACGAACTGGGAAACGAACGTATCGACCTTCCCGTGCTCTTTCGGGGGGTCCGTGCTGAGTTCCGCACCGTAGCGCAACTCGGCAACAACAATTGCGCATAGCGCGATGTCCGCCAACTGATGTTGGCCGAATCGTTGCAGAAGTACTGCATCCTTACCGCGCATGTGGTTGATGCAGACGTTCGTGTCGAGAAGGTAAATCACTCCAAGGGCTCCCGCTTCTCGAACTCGCCTTGCGGGTAGCGTTTAAAGGCTTCGTCTTGGATCGAGCCGAAGGTCGATTCCAGGAACCCCGGCGGCCAGCCGAGTTCTTCGGGGGTCTTCGCGCCGGGTTTGGGGGCGACGCCGTTGGCGCTCGCCTTCGGGGTCGCGACCACTGCCACCTCGAACTCGCCGGCCGCGCCGACGGGCACGGTCAGGTGCAGCACCCCGTCGGGGCCGGAGGTCGCGGTCAGTCGGATCACGGTCATGGGTTCGCCCTCGTCATTGGTGCCCTGATTGTACCCGGAATCGCGCCGGGCCATCCCCCTGCCCCGCGCTCACCTCCCGCGGCGGGTCAACTTGAGCCACAGGAATCGCACGCCGTGAATCAGCAGCAGCACGGCAGGAAAGATCACCATGTACGACACTGCTCGCTCCAGCCAGCCGATTTCAAACGCGACCGCAACGCCCAACAACACGCCCAGACCCACCAGCCCGAGCGCGACGATCATCAGACAGCCGACGGCCTGCCCGCGCTGCGGGTCGTGCCCCTTCGCCGGCGCGAGTAGCGCGAAGACGATGCCACCCAGGTACAGCACGAGCAGTGCGCCCGCAACAATCGCCATCCCGTTCTCCCGGTAGGTGGTTTTCGTAGTCTACTCGGAATGAAGATCGTCAAGCTCTCCACGGACCACCTGCGCGTGCCGCTCGGCAAGCCGGCGCGGGTGTCACTCACCGATCCCAAGCCGGCCGCGCCCGACGCGGTCGATGTAGTCGTCGTCCACCTCGAAACGGACACCGGCATTCGCGGGCTGGGCTTCACCTACGTCCTCGGCGCGGGCGCGGCGGCGGTGCGCGGGCTGATCGATGGCGAACTGTCGTCAGTCGTGATGAGCGAAGACCCGCGCGATACGGACCGTCTACTCGCGCGGGCGGAATCGCGGTTCCGTGCGAGTGGATTCGCCGGGCTTGCGGCACGCGCTTACTGCGCGATTGATGTCGCGCTCTGGGACGCGACGGCCAAAGCCGCTGGGGTGCCGCTCGCGAAGTTGCTCGGCGGCGCAAAGCCGGGCGCGGCGTTCGTCGTCTCGGATGCCGCGACCGCCGCGCGCGACGCCGCCGACGCGATCAAGGCAGCGAAGCCGTTCCTGAAGCAGGGCGCGGCCGGGGTGCGCGTCGAGGTCGGCGGCGGTGACGTGCAGGCCGACGCCGAGCGCGTCCGCGCGATTCAGGACGGCGTGGGCGAAGAGGCGTGGGTCGCGTGCAGCGCCGACGGCCGGTTCGACCTGAGCACCGCGCTCGCGCTGACGCACTTCTTCGAGGACGTGGGCGTGGACGTGTTCGAAGACCCGATCCCTGCGACGGACGCCATCGGCTACGAGAAGCTCGCGCGGCTCGCGGAGGTGCCCATCGCGGTCGGTTCGACGTTCGACACGCGCGACGCCTTCTTCAAGGTGATCCGCGACGGCACGATCCGCACCGTGCGCCCCGACGTCTGCCGCTTGGGTGGCATCACGCCCCTGTTGAAGGTGGCCGCAGTAGCGGAAGCGTATCACGTCGCGGTGTCGCCCGTGCGGATGCCGGAAGTGGGTGTTCACCTCGCGTGCGGGCTGGCCTCGGTGCCGCACGTCGATTGTGTATCGTGGCTCCGCGACGTGTTCGGCGGCGGCGCGCAGATCGAAGGCGGCAAGATGAAGCCGAGCGCGGAGCTTGGGCTTGGGATCGCACTGGATACTAGTGCGATCGGAAAGTGGCAGGTCAAGTAGGCCGCACTGTTGCAACAGTGCGGCTTTGGGCGTATCACTACGTCGTTTTCCCTCTCAGGAGTTTCGCCATGCCGAGCACCCCCGAAAAGCGCGTTCAGGAACTGCACCTCACGCTCCCGCCCGCGCCCAAGCCGGTTGCGGTGTACAAGACCG
>SXHE01000791.1 GCA_005773755.1 Planctomycetia bacterium | reverse complement strand
GGGCCGGTCGCCCTTCTCGCTGAACGCGATCGTGACCTCGCCCTTCTCCACCTTGTAGATGCCGGGGAACGTCTTGCCCTTCTCCAGGCCGTCTTGCGGGCTGAGGTCGATGTTCGAGTGCTTCGTGTCGGGCGTGACCTTGATCTTGGACACCTTCTTGTCGTCCGGGCTGGCGGACAGCACGAACTCGTCGCCCTTGATCGAAACCGTGACGGTCTCGATGGTGGCCTTCTCCGCGAACTTCCCGTCCTGTTCGGCGGAGACCAGCTTGTAGGTGCCTTCCAGTTCCTTCAATCCCGCCTTGTCTTTGTCCTTGTCTTTGTCCTTGGCTTTCTCGTCGGCGCGGGTGTGGCCCACGAGCGCGAGTGCCACCAGCGCGACGGCCAACGTAACGTATTTCATGGTGAACCTTCTGGGTAAAAGGAAGTCGCTCGCGGCTCCGCACGCGCGGCCGGGTTATTTCTGCTTTTGCAGCTTGATGATGATTTCCTTCTCGTTGACCTTGAACTCCTTCGGTCGGTCCTTCGCATCGCCCTTCTCGATCGCGCAGATGACCAGCGTGCCGTCCTTTTCGATCTTGTAGATGCCGTAGTTCACTTCGTCCTTCTTGTCCTTCGTCGACGTGATGTCGATGAACGCCGGGGACTTCGAGGCGTCGATCTTCAGCTTCGCCGGGTCTTCCTTGCCCTTGTTGATCGCGATGATCTGATCGCCCTTGATGACGATCTTCCTCTCGGCGTCGTCCACCTTCTTGAAGTCGTCTTCGGTCAGCTTCAGCCCTTTGCCCTCAAGCCCGACGAGCAGGTAGGTGCCTTCAAGTTCTTTCAGAGCCTTGTCGGTCTTCTCGTCGGCCGTGGTGGTGCCTGCGAGTGCGACGAGGGCCAGCGCGAGTACGAGTGCCGGGCGCATGGGGGGTCTCCGGTGTGGGTGGTGCAACTGACAGAGTATGGCCGCGGGGCGGAGCGAAAAGCCGCGTCACCCCGAGCTCGACCCTTCCTTCATTTCCTTTTCGTCCTCTGGCGGCAGGTCGGTGCCTTCCGTGTGGGGCACGGATTTGTAGTCGCCGGCCGGGGCGTGGTCCCTCGAGCGGCCGAGCAGGTCGCCGCACACCTGGTACTTGAAGTTGCCGATCTGAAGCTCGTCGCCCGGTCGCAACTTCCCCTCGACGACGCGCTCGCCGTTGATCTTCACCCCGTTGGTGCTGCCCAGGTCGCGGATCACGAGGTAGTCGCTCACCTGCGCCAGCACGCAGTGCCGCCGCGACACCTTCTTCGAGTTCAACTGCACGTCGCACTCCTCGTGGCGACCGAACAGCAGGATCGGCTTGTCGATCAGAATGCTCGGCCCGTCGGCCAGTGAGAGCAGGTGCGCGGCCATGTGTCGCTCCGGGGGTTAGGTCTCTTATACCATGTCAGGCCGCGTGCCGCGAGCCGGGCTTCGTTACTCTGCTGTTACCCGCGGGCCGGTATACTCGCCTCCGCCCGCCTAACGGAGGCCCGTCGTGTTCCTCTCCACATGCGTACTCACCATGCTCCCCGGTGCCGGCTTCGCTCCGCCCCCCACGGCCCACGCCACCACCGCCGACGGCACGCTGCTGTTCGTCGCCATGAGCGGCACCGGTGAGAAGCCGAACGCCGGCTTCGTTTGCGTCTGGGACTTGACCAAGCCCGAATTGCGCGCGGTCATCCCCGGCACGCCGACGAACACGCGACTCCTTCAGCCCACCGCGGACGGCAAGCGGTTCGTCGCGGTCGGCGGCGACCGATGGGCTGTCAGCAAGATCGAGGTCTACGACACTGCTACCAAGAAGTTGCTGCACACGTTCGACGGCTCCGCGCAGTACGGATCGGAAGTGGCCGTTTCGCTGGACGGGGCGTGGGTCGCGGTGCGCCCGCGCACGGACAAGGCCGAACTGAAGGTATGGAACACGGAAACCGGCAAGCGCGCGGGCGCGGTCGAAAAGGCCGCGGGCGACGTCGCGGGCACGGTCGCCTTCACCGGGGCGAAGCTCGTCGTCGCGTCCAAAGCAGCTTACGCCGAGTTCGACCCGGCCACCGGAAAGAAGCTGGACGGGTGGAAAACCGCGGAGCCGGCGGGCCGCTTGTTCCACGAAGGCGCGGGGCAGATCGCGGTGCTGCCCAACGGCAAGGGGATGGTAAGCGTCGCGGCCACGGGCAAGCGGCGACAAACCTACGTTGTCGATCTCGTCACGGAAAAGAAGACGTGGTTCCTGGGCGAAGCGTCGGACCGCGCGAGTGCACCGGTACTTTCGCCCGACGGCCGGTTACTGATCGTCTCGGCCGGCAACGCACGTACCGAGGGAAGCGGCACCTACGCGCTGAATCTCGACGCGGACGGCGCACCGGAGTTGACCGACGCGAAGGACGACAACCGGCCGTTCTGGGGGGCGCGCGGTGACGACAAAAAAGTGCCCGCGTGGCGCGAGTGGGCACACGACGAAGTCACCGGTGGCCGCGCACTGCCCCAGCGCGACTGGCCCGGCCCGCTGGCGTTTTCGCCCGACGGCAAACGGCTGTTCGCCGGTGGCACGTCCGGCCGGGTGGCCGTCTACGATCTCGAAGCGCGCGACCCGAAGGCGACCCTGTTCGTGGGTAACGTCACGAAGGACGAGGTTCCCACGTGGCACATCGTCACCGGCGCGGGCGCGGTGGTCGGTTCGCCGAGGGACGTCGAGGCGCTCGTCAAGAGCGGCAAGGTGAAGGACGCCGCGAAGGTGAAAGCTGCGCTCGGCGTGAAGTGACGCGAGAGCGGACTGACCGCTCGCTTCTGTCGTCCGCTATAGTTACACGGACCCAACAGGGGTGCCGCGACCGGACGCACCGTGCTTGAGCGGCTCCGAACCCCGTCGGCGAGTGCGAGCCATGAAAGCAGTCGTCCTTCTGAGCGGCGGTCTCGACAGCACGACGGCGCTCGCGGTCGCTCGCGCGGCCGGCTACGAGTGCTACGCGCTGTCGGTCGATTACGGCCAGCGGCACCGCGTCGAGCTGGACCGGGCGGCGACCGTGGCGCGGGCGCTGGGCGCGGTCGATCACCGGATCGTGAAACTCGACCTGCGCGCGATCGGCGGTTCGGCGCTGACCGCGGACGTGGCCGTGCCGAAGGACCGCGACCCGGACGCGATGAGCCACGGCATACCAGTCACCTACGTCCCCGCGCGCAACACGATCCTGCTAGGACTGGCACTCGGTTACGCGGAGGTGGTCGGCGCGTTCGACCTGTTCATCGGTGCCAATTGTCTCGATTTTTCCGGCTATCCCGATTGCCGACCGGAGTTCCTGGCGGCGTTCGAGAACCTCGCGAACCTCGCCACCAAAGCCGGGACCGAGGGCGCGGGGAAGTTCCGCGTACACTCGCCGCTCTTAAAGATGACGAAGGCCGAGATCATCCGCGAAGGGATGAAGTTGGGCGTCGATTACGGGCAAACGTTGAGCTGCTACGACCCGGTGAGATCCATCGAGGTAAGCAAGGATCGGGTAGTTGCGGTTTTTTCGGACGGGGCAGGCTACCTAGACCTAATTAAACACGACGGTATAGTTG
>SXHE01000790.1 GCA_005773755.1 Planctomycetia bacterium | reverse complement strand
TTCTCGACCTGGGACGGAACCGGGAAGCTGTTGCGGAGCACGCCGGCCGACTCCGCCGTTCACGCCGCGGCGATCTCGCCCGACGGGAACACCGGCGTGTGGGGCGGGGTACGGTGGAAGGGCGGAGCCTTCGACCTGAGTACTGGAAAGGCGCGAGTACCGTACCCCGCGCCAGGCGAGGGCACTGAGGCGGCCGTGTTCTCCCCGGACGGCAAGTGGCTCGCGCTCACCGGGGTCAACAGCAAGCCCGGCGTGCTGTGCGTCTACGAAACCGAGACGTTCACCCGGCGCCACGAGCTACCGGACGTCGATCGCACCGAGGCTCAGGTGCTCGCGTTCTCCCCGGACGGCAAGTACATCGCGGTGGGCGGACTCGGGCAGACGGTGGCGATCTGGGAACCGGCCACGGGTAAACGGGTTCGGGTGATCAGGGTGCAGACGCCCGGGATCGGCGCCGTCGCGTTCTCCCCCGACGGAAAGTACCTCGCGACCGCCGGCGGTGGGGGCATCGAGAGCCGCTTCGCCGGGGAACTGATCGGCCCCCGCCCGGACGCGGTGACAAACGTCCGCACCCCGGCTCTGAAATCGTGCATCCAGGTGTGGGACGCGGCAACCGGGAACGAACTGCTCTCGCGCACCGGGCACGCGGGCTGGGTGACGTCCCTCGCGTTCACGCCGGACGGGCGGCGACTGGTCAGCGGGAGCACGGACTCGACCGCCTTCGTCTGGGACCTTTCGCAACTCCCCGTGCCCGGCAAGGAGTGAGCCCCTGACACGCGGACGGGGCTCCACTTCGCGCCTGACGGGCGCCGCGAAGTGGGGTGTTGACCTCGCCCCGTGGCCGCGACCGGTGGATCATCGTTCTCCGCGAACCGACAGGTGGCACATGCGTCTCTCGCACGGAATCTGCGCCGGCGCGCTCCTTGTAATGTCGCTCTCGTCGGGGTCCGCCGCGGACGCCCCGTTACCCGAAGGCGCGGTCGCCCGGATCGGTTCCCCGAAGTGGCGGCACCCCGGCTCCTCGATCAAGAAGCTGGTCTACGCGCCGGACGGGAAGCGCCTGCTCTCCTATGGCGACTCCGGTACGGCGGTGCTGTGGGACGTCGCGACCGGCAAGCCGGCGGCCACGTTCCGCGGTCCGGATCACGTGCTCGTTCTCGCCTGCGTCAGCCCGGACGGAACCCGCCTCGCAACGATCGGGGTGTCGTTGACCGGGCCAACGGGGAACGTCGGCACCCCGAAGTACACCGCACGCGTTTGGGACGCGAAGTCCGGCAAGGAGATCCGCTCGTTCGCGGTCGATAACTCGGCCCAACTGGCGCTCACCCCCGACGCCACCGAACTCGTGACGGGCTACGTCAACCGACTCACCCGCTACGCGACGGCGGACGGGAAGGAGCTGGGGCGGTTCGAGAGCAAGGGGCTGGTCACACTGTTACCGGACGGGAAGCGCGCGATCGAACACACGCGGAACGGGACCGATCAGAGGAGCCGGATCGTCGATGTGGCGAGTGCGAAAGAGCTCTCGTTCGTTCCGAGCCGGGCGCTGTACTGCAGCGTGGCCAGCACCGACGGAAAAACAGTTGTGCTCGGCTCGCTATTCAGTAACGACTGCGAACTGCTCGTCTGGGATGTGGAAGGCGGGAAGCAAGTGAAGCGGTTCGTGGCCCCGGAAAAGCTGCTCCCGAAACGGCTCGAACTCTCGGCCGACGGGAACCGGTTGTACGGCGTCGGTTCCAACGGACGTTTCGTCATGTCTCTCGGCGACGGAAAGGTACACTTCGTTGAAAAGTCCTCAGATCCGTTCGCCATCATGGAAACCGATTCCGCGCTCAGCCCGGACGGTTCGACGATCGCCGAGGCCACCGGCCCGCTGATCGAGTTCCGGGACGCGGCCACCGGCAAGCCCGTCGGCGACCGCGATCCCGGCCAACCGCGCCACGCCCTGGGCGCGCTCGCGGTTTCGCCCGACTCCAAACACCTGCTGACGCTCGCCTCGGCAGAAGTCCCCTCGAAAGGCGGGTACATCCGGTGCTGGGAGCTGGCGACCGGTAAGCTCGACCGTACTCTGCCCGACCCGGTCAACCACTTCGGCTACATGCCCGACGGCAAGGCGCTGCTCGTTGCCAAACTGACCGGCACGGGGAACCAAGCCAACAGCCTGCTCGAACTGTGGGACCCGGCCAGCGGCAAGAAGATCGACAGCTTTGCCGAGGTCAAGGGCGCCGTGAACGGGTTCCGCTTCACCGACGACGGGAAGACGCTGTTCACATTCGCCACCGAGCGCGGGGCGAAGTGGGACGTGAGCACCAAGAAGTCGCTCGGTTCGTTCAGCACGCCCTTCAACCCCGAGGGGTACACCCCCGATGGCAAGTTCGTGTTGTGGCGCGACTACACTGGCGCACCGCGCGAGATCGGTCTGGGCGCCAAACACGACAATCCGCCACTCCCGCCGATCAAGAAGATCGAGGGCGACCCGATCCTGAACCCGGCGGGCACGACGTGGGTCGCGGTGAACTCCGAGACCGGGAAGACGTTCCTGTGGAACCGCGCGGAGAAGAAGTTCGCGGTGGAGGCGATCGAACACCCCGCCCTGCGGGCGGCCCGCTTCGCGTTCTCGCCGGACGGCAAGCGACTCGCCGTCGCCGACGCGCACGCGCCGCACCTGAGCGTGTGGGACACGACCACTGGCAAAGCGGTCGGTCAGTTCTCCAACGTCGGACCGGGCACCGTCCGGTTGCTCTTCGCGCCGGACGGCACGAAACTGATCTCCGTCGGCCGCGACGCGATGATTCACGTTTGGGACCTGAACAAGATTCGCGCGAAGTGAGGCTCGCCTGTTGAACCGTGGCAGGCGCGGAGGTCGGAACATGCGGTTCCAAACGGCGGTACTGGTCCTGGTGTGCGCTCCCGCGGTCGGGTTCTGTGCCGACCCGCCGGGGTTCAAGTTCGACCCCAAACGCGCCGCCGAGGAAAAGGTACTCCTACCGAACCTGCGCGCCTGGCACGCGCCCCGAAACCCCGACCTCGCCGCCGAGGTGGCGTGCCAGTTCCTCTTGCCCTGGCGGGACTCCGCGGACGACGTGGGGGCGAGCGCGTTCTCCCCGACCGCGAGCCATCTGGCGATCGGCGCGGGCAGCCAGCTCCGGATCGTGGACCTCGCGACGGGTCGCCTGCACCGCGCCTTCCCGCCCGTGGGTAACTTCCTCGGCCACCTGTTGGACTACAGCCCCGACGGGAAGCGGATCGCGTGCCTCTCGCCCCGGGGCGACAAGGTCCGCGTCCACGACGTCGAAACGACCGCCCTCGTCGCCGAGTTGGACAATAACGCTACCATCCTTCACCTGGCCTTCTCCGCGGACGGATCCACGCTCGCCGCGGTGCACGAGATCCCGTTCCGGGTCGTCACATGGAAGACGAAAGACTGGAAGCCGGGAACCTTGCCGCTGGCCGACCGCACGAACCCGACGTGGGCGGTGTCGCGGTCGGGGGCGCTCCTCGCGCATTCCTCCTCGCTCTCGGGCAGAAAGATCCCGACCGACGCCATCGACATCTGGAACATAGCGACCGGCGAGAGCCGGACGTTCAAGACCAAGTTCGCCATCCACGCGCTCGCGTTCGGACCCGACGACAAGACCCTGTACGTCGCGGCCGGTTCGGGTGCCGCGGACGAAACCGACCTTGGTGCAATCGACCTCGCCACGGGTGCGGAAAAGACCCTGTTCAAGGTCCGCGGCGACCGAGTCACAGGGTACGGCTTCGGCACCACCCCGGACGGCAAGTACCTCATGCTCCAGAGCGCCGTCGGGACGGTCCGAAGTTCGCGCCTGATCGAGGTGGCGACGGGGAAGGAACGGTGGAGCGGGCCGCTGTCCACGGCGCACGTCGAGTTTTCGCCGGGCGGAGCGATGATGGCGACCGCCGGGAGCGGGCTCACGGTGCACTCCGTCGAGGACATGCTCAACCCCCAGTGGGCCGATTTGGAGGCGAAGATCGCGGCGGCCCGGGCCGAAAACCTCGTGGTGCGGCTCAACCGGGACAGCGTTCGGGTCGGAAACCAGTTCAACATCGGCCCGGCCGGGCTCGCCGCCATCGTCAAGACGCTCCCGGAGGCGACGCGCGTGGGCCTCAAGGTCGGTCGTGCCGGCCCGGAATCGCTCGCCGCCTTCGGCGACCTGAAGCACCTCCGGGAGGTCGGGTTCGCGTCGGACGCCGCGCTCACCGACGACAAGTTCAAGGGGCTGCCGCCGCGTCCGAACGTGGAGTCCCTGGACCTCCAGCTCTGCCCGAAGCTGACGGCCGCGGCCCTCGCCCACGTGGCGAAGTTCAAGGGCCTCCACAGGTTCGACCTGTCCGACAACGCGTGGGTCACCGACGACGCGCTCGCCGAACTCGCGGGGATGACCGAGTTGCGACAACTTTCACTGGCCCGGACGAAGGTCACGGGCGCCGGCCTCAAGCACCTCACGAAGCTGACGAAACTGGAGAAGCTCGATCTGGAAGGCGTCCGGGTGAGCGACGGCGGTTTGGCCGCACTCGCACCCCTGACCGGCGTGACCGATCTGAACCTGCGACACCCTACCGGGAACGAACTCACGGACGCGGGCCTCCGCCACCTGAAGGCGATGACTGGGCTGCGTGTTCTGAATCTCGGTGGCGCGAAGAAGGTGACCGGCAGCGGGTTCGCCGAGTTGACCTGCCTCCCGAAACTCGAGATCCTCCAGCTTTCAGGTTCCGGGGTCACAGACGCGAATCTGGCCCACCTCGCGGCTTGCGCAGAGCTGCGAGTCCTCGAAATCGAGAACACCAAACTGCAGGGGTCCGGGCTGAGTCACCTCAAGGGGTGCACACGGCTCACCCGACTCAGCATCCGGCTCGCCCCGATCGACGACAAAGGGTACGAGGCCATCGCGGAGTTGACGCAACTCCACGCGCTCAAGCTCCCGCGCGGAGCCAAGACCTCAGCTCTCGCGCCGCTGAAAGCGCTCAAGAACCTCGACGAACTGGACCTCATCGAGACGAGTATCGGGCGCGACGGGGAAACCCACCTCCGGCAGATGAAACAACTCCGCCTCCTCACCCTTTCGTCGGGCCTGTCCGGGTCGGACCTCGGAGTATCGGCCCTGCGGAAAGCCCTGCCGACCACGCACGTCGTCCCGCTACCGCGGTGAAAGCGTGGGGCCGTCGCGGCGCGGGGTGGCAGCACCCACCATGCACTCTCGAGCGAACGGCTGAACTGATCGCGGGTTGCCGATAGCACACGGTGACAAAGGACGACCTGACTGCCGAACTCGCCGGCGCCTTGGGTGCTGCCGCGGGGCGGCGCTTGTTGAAACGCCCAGTGCACCGGATCAGTTCTCCAGTGCTTGGTGGCTCGCGGGCGCGGCGGATTGGCCGCTGGCAGACGTTGCCTGCGTCCGGCCTGCTCCCCGTACCATCGCACTTTTTTCGGGCGAACTCCGGGTGCTGCGTTGCGGTCAGGTTGCGGATCCTGCCCCCGAAATGCCACACGGTGTGGAAACGTCGGTGGCGATCTATCCGGCCTCGTTGAGGGAAGAGTGTAGCGCGGTGGAAATCGCTGTAATGACCGAGACCGGTCTTCGAGCCCGTCATGCGAGCGCGCTCACACTGCCACTGCGCCCCGGATTCGGGACGACCGCACGGAGTTGAATTGTCCGCACTCGCTTACAGGCATTCATCCAGGTGAGAGCGGTCTCCACCTCGGCCCGGATCGGGCTTACTTCTAAATCTTGCGCTCGTCGGCCCGACCCGTCGCTACTTCCGTGTTGGTTCTGGTTCGGCGGGTCGTACATCTCGGAAGTCGGGTGAAGTGCGGACGCGAGCTGACAGGTTTAGAAGGAGCGAGCAGGGCAGACCCGAAACCCGCGAAGTCCGGCTCGTGCCGGAGGCACCGACACCCCCGAGCTACTTATGGGGGAGCGGAGGGAACACCGCGAAGCGGGCGCCTTCCTCCGATCGTCGCCCTCGACGGTTCCGAGGATCTCGTCCGTCAGTTGTAAGATAGTCCCGCCCCGTACGGGCGCACTGCTCGATCGTCAGGGCCAGCCCCCGAAGCCGGTTCACCTCCTCCACCGAATGTTCCACCGCCTCTATCTCGAAGGCGAACCGGCTGAATCGAAGACGCACCGTTCGAGCAGTTGACCGGCCGTGTTGCCTCCATGATGATGGTCGCGACACTCCGCGGACACAGATATCGAGAACGCACTCATGCGCCGACTCGTCACTCTCGTCGCGATTTCCACGCTGCTGCTGGCGAATCATCCCGCCTTCGCCGCCGATCCCGTGTTGAAGCCCGCGGACGTGTTCGATCTCGAATCCGCAACCGATCCGCAAATCTCGCTGGACGGCAAACGGATCGTCTTCGTGCGGAACGGATTCGACGTGATGAAGGATCGTGGCCGCTCGCGGCTTTGGATCGTGAACGCCGATGGCACCGACCCGAAACCGCTGACCGATGGTACGGGCAACGAGCATTCCCCGCGCTGGTCGCCCGACAACAAACGCCTCGCGTACGTCTCCGACGTCAGTGGGAAGCCGCAACTCCATTGCCTCTGGCTGGGCACCCGAGAAACCGCGAAACTCACGAGTCTGACAACGGCTCCCGCTGCGCCCGCGTGGTCGCCGGATGGGAAGCACATCGCATTCGCCGCGTTCGTGGAAGGAGCCGAGAAGCCATTCATCGACATGCCCGCGAAGCCCGCGGGTGCCGAGTGGGCCCCACCGGCAAAGGTCATCAAAGACACGGTCTATCGCTTCGACGGGCAGGGCTACCTCAAGCACGGGCACCGGCATCTGTTCGTCGTTCCCGCCGAAGGTGGAGCGAGCCGGCAAGTCACCACCGGCCCACACGACCACTGCGGCGCTCGCTTTCGCGCTGCCGAAACTCCGGCGTGGTTCCCCGACGAGAAGTCGCTCGTCGTCTCCGCGTACCGGGGCAAGGACGCGGGCGACGATCCGTATGGCTCGCACCTGTACGAAGTGCAACTCGCCGACGGCGCACTGAAACGACTCACGGACGGCAACGGCCCGCACCACAGCGCGGCGATTTCCCCAGATGGCAAGCACATCGCGTATCTCGGGTTCGAGGACAAACGCGTCGCGTATCAGCAAACCAAACTGTATGTGATGAACCGCGGTGGCACCGGGAACCGCGTGCTGGCGGAATCGCTCGACCGCGAGGTGTCGCGGCCGACGTGGGATCTTGGTGATCGCGGCGTGTACGTGCAGTACCCCGAGCACGGCGACATCAAGGTTGCGCTCGTGAACCTCAACGGGAAGCACGAGGTCGTTGCGGAGCACGTTGGCGGCGTCGATCTCGGTCGCCCGTATTCAGGCGGCAGCTATTCCGCGAGTTCGGGAGGCGTGATTGCGGTCACGCTGGCCAGTGCGAATCGGCCTTCCGACGTAGGTATCCGAACGCGCGCCGACAGCGCTCCCCGGCGAGTCACCAATCTGAACGAGAACCTGCTCAAGTACCGCACGCTCGGCGAGATGCAAGAAGTGTGGTTCCCGGGCCACGACGGGAAGAAGGTCCAGGGCTGGTACGTGACGCCGCCGGGCTTCGATGCGCAGAAGAAGTATCCGCTGATTCTGGAGATTCACGGCGGCCCGTATGCCGACTACAGCCCGCACTTCGCGGCCGAGATCCAACTGTACGCAGCGGCCGGGTACGTCGTGCTGTACCTCAACCCGCGTGGCAGCACGGGCTACGGCGAGGCGTTCGCCCAACTCATCAATGGCAACTATCCGGGCCACGATTACGACGACTTGATGAGCGGCGTGGATTTCGTCATCAAGAAGGGCTTTATCGACGACCGCAACCTGTTCGTGACCGGTGGCAGCGGCGGCGGTGTTCTCACGGCGTGGATCGTCGGGAAGACGGATCGTTTTCGCGCCGCGGTGTCTTCGAAGCCGGTCATCAACTGGACGAGCTTCGTTCTGACCGCGGACATGCCCGGCTTCTTCGCGAACTACTGGCTCACGTCGATGCCGTGGAACAAGCCCGAAGAAGCACACCGCCGATCCCCGCTGTCGTTGGTGGGTCAGGTGAAGACGCCCACGATGCTGCTGACCGGGGAAGAGGATCACCGCACGCCG
>SXHE01000789.1 GCA_005773755.1 Planctomycetia bacterium | reverse complement strand
CGGTCACGGTGATCGTGTCGTTCCCACCGCCGGTCTGCATCACCACGTTCTCGGTCGTCGTGATGCCCACCCTGAACGGGATCAGGTTGGTGCGCTGGAACAGCGCGCCGCCGGTGGCCGGGTCCGCCGCGAGCAGGAACGAGTCGTTGTTCGACGTGTCGTTCGGGTCCGCAGTGGTCAGGTCCGGGATGGCCGACGTGTTGCCGACGATGATCGCGGTGTCGTTGCCCGAACCGCCGTCGAACGTGTCCACGAGCGTGCCCGGCAGCCACCGCATGGTGTCGTTGCCGCCCTCGCCGAACATGGCATCGTTGCCGAACCCGCTGTCGAGGAAGTCGTCACCGCTGCCGCCGAGCATGGTGAAGTTGCCGATGATCGGGTTGCCGATCACGCCGCCCTGGAACCCGCCGGACAGCACGCGGATCGTGTCGTTGCCGCCGCCGCCGAAGAGCGTGCCGTTGGCGCTCGCGGCCAGCTTGCCGTTGGCGTCGAGCACGTTCACGCTGCGGTCGATCACGATGGAGTCGTTGCCGCCGCGGGCGTCCACTGTGATCGATTTCAGGTTCGTCTTGTTCGGGGAACCGAGGGTCGCGTTGATGCCGACCGCGTTCCCGTTGTTCGTCACCTGGAGGTTGCCGGCGCTGTCGGCTGCGACCACGATGTTGTTCGCGGCCCCGTCGCCGAGCACGGTCAGGGCGTCGGTGTTGAAGAACGCGAGAACCGCGGGCACCTCACGCGATTCGAGTGCGTCGAGGTGCGGAACGAACTGGTTCGGCTTGCGAGCGGACATGGAAAACTCCTTGCGCGAGCGCGCACGGTCAGCGGTTCGCGGGCGAGTATCCGCGAGCGCCGGGACACGAAAATGGACACGAGGGCCGGAGACAGCCGGCCACGCTGAAGGGGGTTGCGAGTTTCGGTCGGGGGCGAAGGGGATGCGCGGGACGGCGCGCGAACGGGAGACGGGTGAGAGTATTCTTAGAGCGTGCGGGCCGCGGAAAAAGTGTCCGACGATGAAGATTCGCGCGCCGCGCGGCCGGTTGTGAACCGCACCGGGCGCGCGCTCAGAGGTGTTAGCAGGGTTGCGCTCGGGCGCGAGTGCGACGAGCCGGAAGCGCGAGCAACGGGCACCGCTCGCGCTTCCGGTGCGTGCGCCACCGTCACTTCTTCTCGGCGAAGGCGTACAGGAACTTGTCGCTCCGCACGTACAGCGTGTTGTGGGCGATGGCGGGCGTGGCGCGCACGCCCTCGGCCAGCTTCACCGAATGCACCACGGTCGGCTCGTCGTCGCCGGCGGCGATCACCGCGACCGTGCCGTCGAGGGCCGCGATGTAGATGTGGCCGTTGGCGGCGACCGGCGACGAGTAGTACCGCGCCCCGGCCTTCACCCGCTCGGCCTCGTACACCGGCTTCCCGGTCTTGGCGTCGAGGCACGTCATCAGCGGGCCGTCCTTGAGCAGGTACAGTTTGTCGCGGTAGACGATGGGGCTGGGGACATAGGGCAGGTTCTTCGAGTACGTCCAAGCGACCTCGCCCTTGCCGCCCGGCTTCAGCGCGACGGCCCGGTTCTCGCCGCCGCTCAGCGCCTTCATGTTGGTGTCCCATTCCTCGCGGGTGATCTTCCCGTCCTTGTTCGGGTCGTTGTTGTCGAAGAAGTTGGCGAACGGGGTCTTCTTCGCGCCCTCCTTCGTGATGTGCCCGGCCTTCTCGTCGCCCGCGGCCTTCAGCATCTCGTCGAACGTCGGCATCTTGAAGTCGCTGCCGCCCGGCCCCCACGCGGCGTACACGAGCATGTCGCCGTACATGACCGGGGTGTTGCATGCGACCGCCGACACGCGATCCACCACCCACAGTTGCGCCCCGGTCTTCAGGTCGTAGCTGGTGAGGTTGGTGTTACCGCCGACCACGAGTTCCTTCTTGCCGTTGGCCTCGCGCACGGTGGGCGTGCCGTAGGCGGTGCGCGACTTCGGGCGCTCGGCCTTCCACTTCTGCGACCCGGTCGCCAGATCGACCGCGTACACCGCGGAGTCCTTCGACAGGT
This sequence comes from Planctomycetia bacterium, assembly GCA_005773755.1. Classification (GTDB taxonomy): domain Bacteria; phylum Planctomycetota; class Planctomycetia; order Gemmatales; family Gemmataceae; genus Gemmata. The sequence goes on along the minus strand of SXHE01000789.1, from coordinate 2,348 downwards.
CGCGCGCGAGCAGCACGAGACCGTCCGCGAGGATCGGCGAGGTGCCCGTGCCGAACTCGTTGTTCGTCACGGCGACGGGCAGCTCGAAGCGCCACAGCTCCTTGCCCGCGAGGTCGTGGGCGATCAGGCCGCACGAGCCGAAGTAGGAAACGACGGTCTTCCCGTCGCTGGCCGGGGTGGACGCGGCCGGGCTGCCCTCGGTGGGGTGGAACACTTCGAGCTTCTTCGCCTTCGCGTCAGCGCGCCACGCCTCTTTGCCGTCGGCGCGGGCGTAGGCGATGGTAAGCAGCTTGCCGTCGTCGAACGCGGTCAGAACGATCAGGTCGCCGACGACGATGGGCGACGACGCGCCCGGCGGCACCGCGACCTTCCAGGCCAGGTTGTCCTTCGGGCCGAACTTGGTGGGCGGCTTCTGATCGTCGGCCACGCCCCCGCCCGCCGGCCCGCGGAACTGCGGCCAGTCCGCCGCGCGGAGCGCGGGTGTGAGAGCGAGTGCCAGCGAGAAGCCGAGAACGAACTTCGTCATTCGTGACTCCAGGGGCGAAGCGGTAGCGATATCAGGCAGCGATCTGGGGGAGCATACCGGCGCTCGCCGTCGAGCGCCATGTGCGTTGCTAGACGCGGATCACCACGTCCTTGGCATCGAATCGCACCTTCGGCGCGCTCGCGTACTTGTCGTCGGCGGCGCGGTAGCCCGCGGTCGCGATCACCACGGCCGCCAGCCCCTTCTCCTTCAGGCCCAGGATCTCGTCGTACTTGTCCGGCTGGAACCCCTCCATCGGGCAGGCGTCCACGCCCATCATCGCCGCGCTCGCGAGGAACGTGCCGAGCGCGATATAGGTCTGCCGCGCCGCCCACCGGTGGCCCTTCTCCGCGTCCATCTTCCCGACCGAACCGAGCATCATCTGCTTGAAGCCCTCCAGCGATTCGACGGTGACGCCGCGGACCTCCGCGGTGCGCGCCACGTACGCCTCGATGTGCGCGTGCGTCGGCGGGTTCATCGCCGCGAACACCACGAGGTGCGAGGCGTCCAGAATCTGCGGCTGGTTGTACGAAACCGGGTGCAGCTTCTTCCGCACCTCGGGGTCGGTCACGACGACGAACTTCCACGGCTGGATGCCGTAGGACGACGGCGACAGGATCGCGCCCTGTTCGACCTGCGCCCACAGTACCGGGTCGATCTTCTTGGTTGGGTCGAACTTCTTGGTCGCGTACCGCCACTTGAGCTGCGTGAGAACGGCGTCCGGTTGGAACGGCATCGGGAACTCCTCGGAAGAGATGACGTACCGCATATAGCTACGGCGCGCCCCGGACCTTTCACCGGGCGCGCGAGCGGCATGGCGGTGAAGATTCGCGGTGTGGTAGAATCGGGGGAATTGGAGGACGTGATGGGCAATATTGTCTCGCGGCTCACACTCGAAGAGTTTCAGCGACATCACGGTGGCGATAACGCCGAACTGATTGACGGCGTTGTCGTGCCTCTCGTTCCCGCTGGTAACTGGTGTGGGCTGACCGGCTTGAATGTGGCAGTGATCTTCGGCACGTTCGACGACGACAACAAGCTGGGCATTGCCTGCAGTAATGACACGTTCGTGCTGATTCGGAAAGACCCGCCGCGCGTGCGCGGCGCGGACTTCTGTTACTGGACCGCCGCGGCTGTTACGGACGAAGTGGACGACGCAATCATCGACGCTCCTCCGGAACTATGCGTCGAAATGCGTTCGCCAACGTATGACTGGCCTTGCATCTTCGGCAAAGTGGCGGATTACCTGAGCGCTGGCGTGAAGGCGGTGTTGGTCCTCGATCCGTATACGAAAACGGCTTCGCTCTATCGGCCGACTGCACCGCCGGAGGCGTTCACCTGCGCCGACGAACTCACCCTTCCCGACGTGCTGCCGGGTTTCTCTGCCCCGGTCGCGCGGTTCTTCGAGTAACCGCGCGGGCAACACAGATTGCGGCTCGCGCCGCGGCCGGGTAGCCTTCACCTCACACCCGGAGGCCAATCATGCCCGACCTTCCCGACGGCGGCACGCACGAGATGCAAGGGTCCGGCGCGAAGCCGTACGTCATCAAGAACGTCGGCGGCGCGTACTCCTGCACCTGCCCCGCGTGGCGCAACCAGTCGCTCCCGCCCAACGCTCGCACCTGCAAACACATCCGCAAGCTGCGCGGCGACGCGGCCGAGGAGCTGCGCCTCAAGACCACGGAACAGCTCAAGCCGGCCAAGCCCGAAGGCGCGGAGGACGTTGAGGAGCTGCCCGTATTGCGCGCCCACGTCTGGGACGAGGAACAAGACCTGAGCGGCTGGTGGATGAGCGAGAAGCTCGACGGCGTTCGCGCGTACTGGG
>SXHE01000788.1 GCA_005773755.1 Planctomycetia bacterium | reverse complement strand
CTTGGGCGGTTCGGGTAGGGCCTTGACGGGCGGCGATTCGGCGGGCACAGCGCCAACGAGTGCGACCACCGCCGCGAGACCGAGGAGAGAGCGGAACATGGTGTGAAGTCTCCGAGGGAGCGGCCCGTGTGGGGGTGAGGAACGGGCGAACGGGGCGGGCCGCACGGCGACATGGTATCCGCCGGCGCGGGCCAAGCAAGCGCGTACCGCGCCGGTCACCGCGCGAACGAGGGAAACGAAACGACCGAAGCCCGACCGCGCTGACGGCGCGGTCGGGCTTCGGTGTCGCGCGGCGCACCGCCGGTCACGCCTTGATGATGTCTTTCACGGTCATGCCGCTGGGGATCATCGGCAGCACGTGTTCCTGGTGAGGGACGTGGACGTTCAGCAGGAACGGGCCCGGCGCTTCGATCAGCTCGATCAGCGCCGCGTCCAGGTCGGCCTTGTCCGTGACGCCGCGGGATCGGACGCCGAACCCCTCCGCGATCTTGCAGAAGTCCGGGTACGGCGGCTTGTCATCGCCCGCGCCCAGGTAGGTGTGGCCCCGGTTCGAGCCGAAGAACCGGTCCTCCCACTGCATCACCATGCCGAGGTGCTGGTTGTTCAGCAGCAGTACCTTCGCGGGAATCTTCTCCGCGAACGCGGTCGCCAGTTCTTGCACGTTCATCAGGAAACTGCCGTCGCCGTCGATGTCGATGACGAGGTTGTCCGGGTACGCGACCTTCGCGCCCAGCGCGCTGGGCAGCCCGAACCCCATCGTGCCCAGCCCGCCGCTGGTGATCCACTTGCGCGGCTTGTTGAAGTGGAAGAACTGGGCCGACCACATCTGGTGCTGGCCGACGCCCGTCGTGATGATCGTGTTGTCGAGCTGCTTGCGGTCGCGCAGGATCTCCCACAACCGCTTGATCGCGTACTGCGGGATGATCGCCGTTTCCGGCTCGGCAAACTTGAGCGGCTCGCTCTCGCGCCAGGCGTCGATCTGCCGCCACCAGTCGGGGTAGCGCCCGCCGCCGACCAGGTCCGCGTTGCGGTCCTCCTTCAGCAGCGCGTTCAGCCCCGAGAGCGCGGGCTTCAGGTCGCTGTGAACCGGGACGTGCGCGAACTTGTTCTTGTGGATCTCCGACTTGTCGATGTCGATGTGGACGATCTTGCCGTGCTTGGCAAACTCGGTCAGCTTGCCCGTGACGCGGTCGTCGAACCGCACGCCCAGCGCGATCAGCAGGTCCGCGTCGTTGATTGCGTAGTTAGAATACACGGTGCCGTGCATCCCCAGCATCTGGAGGCACAGGTAGTGGTCCGACGGGAAGTTGCCGAGGCCGTGAACGGTCAGGCCGACCGGCGCGCCGAGCAGCTCGCAGAACTCGCGCAGTTCGGCCGCGGCCCCGCTGTGCGTGACCCCGCCGCCGGCGTAGATGAACGGCCTCTTGCTGGCACGGATCGCGGCGATCACGGCTTCCAGTTCCGGGCGCGAGGCCTTACGCATCGGCCGGTAGCCGGGCAGGTCCATCGGCGGGTCCCAGTCCGGCACGATCTGCTTGATCTGCACGTCCTTGCACACGTCGATCAGCACCGGGCCGGGTCGCCCGCTGGTCGCGATGTAGAACGCCTCCTTCACCACGCGCGTGATGTCCTCGGTGCGCGTCAGCAGGTAGTGGTGCTTGGTGATGCCGCGGCAGATTTCCACCATCGGCGTTTCCTGAAACGCGTCGTTGCCCAGCACGTTCGTGCTCACCTGCCCGGTGATGAAGATGGTCGGGATGCTGTCCATCTTCGCGTCGGCGATGCACGTCACGAAGTTGGTCGCGCCCGGCCCGCTGGTGCTGACGCACACGCTGGCTTTGCCGGTGGTGCGGCTGTACCCGTGGGCCATGAACCCGCCGCCCTGCTCGTGCCGCGGGAGGATCGTGCGCAGTTGGCCGCTGACGCGCGTGAGCGCCTGGTGGATGGGCATACTCGCGCCACCGGGGTACGCGAACACGGTATCGACCCCGTGGCGGATGAGCGCGTGAACGAGGATGTCGGCCCCGCTCATGGGGGTGCTGGTCGGGGTCGCGGCTGCGGTGGTCGGCTCGGCCATTGCTGGTCGCCTGTTGGGAGAATGCGGGCGAATCTCTCGATGTCGAGAGAATTAGTATACCGGCGGAGCGGGTGAAGGGAACCGCGCCGGCGCGAAGATGTGGCGAAGTGGGCGAACGGCGCGTTCCGGCACTGCGACAAACCTCGCCCCGGCGCGGGGCGCGACCGCGGAGCGCGCACACCTTCGCACGACACGCGGTCAATCTCCCATCTCGTAGAACCACCACCACGGTCCATACAGGTGCTCGCACCGGAACGTCAACGGGCGAGCGCCTTCGGGCATTGCCCCATCGGGTCGGTACGCGATCCCCGACGAGGTCAGGAATCCGGACGCGGTGTGCAACATCACCTGCTTTTCGTACGCAACCGTCTCCCGGACGTGAAACGAACCGACGGGCCGCGGAACGCGCGACACCCCCTTCGGGTTCTGGCGGGCGGCTTCCGCGTACCCGCGCAGTTCGGAATCGCAGACCCACACTCGCGCGGCGAGGTCGTGATGGGTGAAGCACAGCGCGAATGAGGTGAGGCCGATCCCCGGTACGGACAGCCACAACCAACGGACGCGGGAAGTCCGAAGCACGCCGGGTACCGCGACCGAGTATCCGAGCCAGGCGAACCCGATCACGCCACCGCCCAATATGAGCAAGAAAGGCTCGCCGAAGTCCATGCCGGCGTTTGTGACCAGCGGGAGTGCGGCCAGCCCCCACAACCAGCCCGTGCCGATCACGGCGGAGCGCATGAAAGCCTCCTGCCTCACTTGTTGAACAGGAACTCGCG
>SXHE01000787.1 GCA_005773755.1 Planctomycetia bacterium | reverse complement strand
GTCGGCAGGCCCGGTATTCGGCTTGAATCTGGCCCTGTGTCCGGTGGCGGACGAACGGCAACGGCGACCGAGGCATCGGATTCACCCTCGCAACAAAGGGTTGCGAGGATAAAGTAGGGAATCAACACCATTCGGTATGATCCACCTCCCGCAGCTCGCCGACCGCGAGCTGATGCGGGCAACCATCGCCGCAGTCGAAGAGGATTCGCGTCTGCGACTGGCCGGTATCGATCTTCACGAAGAGCGCGTTGTCGCGCCCCGGCTGGCCGAGGACTTGGAACGAGATGGGCATCGCGAACGCTCCTCACTTCTTCGTACTCAACCCGCCATGTGCAAGTAATACGTCCGCGAGTTCCCGGTTACCTTTTCTCGTTGCGACATCGAGCGGGGTCTCGCCTGCGAGCGACTTCGCGTTAAAATCCGTGCCGCCGCGAATGAGGGCACGCGCGGCCTCTACGTTTCCCTGTGTGGCGGCGATGTGGAGTGCGTTCCACTGGCCGTCACCGCTCGCCACCAAATCGCACTTGGCGTTGACATCCGCGCCCCGCCGGATCAACACCTCTATTACCGCCGTATGGCCATACCAAGCCGCCGTATGAAGCGGCGTTCGCTGTACCTTGTTGCGCAGTTCGAACCGGGCTGGGTGCCGGTCGAGAACCTGTCCGACCGCTTCCACGTCACCTTCGCGCGCGGCGCGGTGGAGCGCGTCGTTGTCGCGCATCGCGGCGTATAACAACGCTCCAGCCAGCGCGAGCGGAACCGCGAAAAGCGTAACGGTAACCCGAATCCCACGCTTAGCGGCCCGTTCCAGTTCGTTGCGTCGCTCGGTCATCGAATCGCCTCACGCCGTGGGCCGTTCCTCGAAGCGCAGGTGCCGCACGGAGTCGCGGAAGTCGCGCAGTTCCGCCAGCGCGGTGATGCCCACGTCCAGGTGCTTGTGCACGAACTGCTCGGTTACGGTCGCGTCGCTCTTGGACGTCTTCACGCCCTCCGGTGTCATCGGGTTGTCCGAGACGAGCAGGAGAGCGCCCTTCGGGATGCGGTTCACGAACCCGACGACGTAAATGGTCGCGGTCTCCATGTCGATGGCGCTGGCGCGAATCTCGCGCAGGTAGCGTTTGAAGCCCTCGTCGTGCTCCCAGACGCGGCGGTTGGTCGTGTAAACGGTGCCGGTCCAGTAGTCGAGATCGGGCTTGGTGATCGCCGCCGACACCGCCGCTTGGAGCCGGTACGACGGCAGCGCGGGCACTTCCGTCGGCAGATAGTCGTTGCTCGTCCCCTCCCCGCGGATGGCCGCGATGGGCAGGATGAAGTCGCCCAGCTTCGTGCTCTTCAGCCCGCCGCACTTGCCCAGAAACAGTACGCCCTTCGGGTCGATGGCCGAGAGCAGGTCCATGACGGTCGCGGCCATCGCGCTGCCCATCCCGAAGTTGAGGATGGTGATGTCTTCGGCGGTCGCGGAAGTCATGGGCCGGTCGCGGCCCATCACCTCGACGCCGAACTTCGTCGCGAACAGATCGACGTAGTGCGCGAAGTTGGTGAGCAGGACATACTTGCCGAACTGATCGAGCGGGCGGCCGGTGTAGCGCGGCAGCCAGTCGAGCACGATCTCCGCTTTGGTCTTCATGGCCGCTCCGGTGGAAGTCCGGTGATTGTGCCACGGGCGCGAACGGGGGACAAGCCGCACCGAGAAATCGCGCGGGTGCGGACTTTTTCCTTGCACGCGCGACGGGTGCGAACAGATATTAGAACGTCGGTTCTGTTCCCAGCCCCCTCATCCCGACTGAGGTACGCCATGTTTCGCGCCGGCCTGCTCGCTCTGTTCACCGCAATGCTCGTTCTCTCCGGCGGACTCGTCGGACAGGACACCAAGCCCAAAGACGAAAAGAAAGACCCGCCCGTGAAGGCGAAGGAACCGCCGGTCAAAGTGAAGGGCACGCTGCCCGCGAACTGGGGCAAGATCGGCCTCACCGAGACGCAGGTTCAGGATATCTACAAGATCCGCAATAAGGCCAACGACGAGATCACCAAGCTGAAGGCGAAGATCGCGGAACTGGAGACGACGCGCGACAAGGACTCCAAGGCGGTGCTGACCCCGGAGCAGAAGAAGCGACTCGAAGACATCCTGACGGGTAAGGACAAGTAGGCCGTTGTGATCGTCAAAACAAACGGGCCGCGAGCGCTTCCGCTCGCGGCCCGTGTCATTCTGAGGTCAGCACCGCGTTAGCGCGGCATCGGCGGCGGACCCGGACCGGGGCCACCCATCGGCCCGCCGACCGGCCCCTTCGCCGGTTCGGGCACGACGAGCGGAACGTCGAACCCCGCGGGCGCGACCGTCTTCATGTAATCGAGCCACTCCTTCGCGAACTTCTTCATCCGCTCCGGGTCGGCCGTTCCACCGGCCGCGGCCGACAGGTCGAACACGCGGACGAACACGCCGTACGCGGTGCGGCCGTCGATGGGCAGGTCGCGCGGCTGCTTGTTCAGTTCGGCGACGTACTTCTCCAAGAGCACCGGCTTCTCGTTGGTGAGGAAGTAGTACAGCGCCCACGAGGTCGCCTGCGATTTCAGCGCCAGACGTTCGCGCTTCTTCCGCTGTGTGACAACGGGGTCCTCGTCGTCCGAACCGGTCGCGGGCTGACCGATGCCCGGACCGGGACCGCCGGGCATCGGTGGCGGGCCACCGGTGCCCGGCATCGGAGGCGGACCGCCCGTGCCCGGCATCGGAGGCGGGCCGCCGCCACCGGGCGGCGGGCCGATCGGACCGGGAGTACCGCCACCGCCGATCTTCGGCGTGATCGCGCCCGAACCGGTCTTCTTCTTGGACGGGGGTAGCGGGTCGGGGTCGTCGCCGTCCTTGATCCCGGCGAAGTACGCGTCCGCGAGGATGTTTTCGAGCAACCGCGCGCGATCCACGTTCAGTTCCTTGTGCGTGTCGAGGTCGAGGAACGTGCGGTGCAGCACGTAGTTCGGCACGCCGTACCCGGTCGTAAAGGCGACGTGCATGAACGGCACGTCCTTCTCACCGACGGTGACGTAGGCCGGGCCGCGCGGCCGCGCGAGGAGGCTCACCGCCCCGTTGGTCAGCCAGTTCGGGAGCGTGACGTGCTTGGGCAGCTTGCCCGCGGCGAACAGGAGCTGGCGCGTGCCCTCGCGACTCACGGCCGCGATCTCCGCCTCGTCGACCACCAGTTTCTCGACGAGGGCCATCGTCGACGCGCGGGCCACGTCGTACGGCTTGCTACCCTTCAGGCCGGTGTGATCCAGTGCCGGAATCACGCCGGCGAGGATCGGGTCGCGGTTCAACCCCTTCACGAACAGCCGGTGTGTCTGCCCCAGGAACGTCTGGCCGATGTTGTCCATGCGCTCCGGCGACAGCACCAGGATGTCGTGATCGGGCGCGAAGAAGGCGTCCGACTGAATCGGCAGACCGTCGAGCGCGTGGCGCAACCCGTGTACCGCTTGGCCCTGTTTCGCCAGCACCGCGATCAGCGGCTTGGTGGGCACGGGCAGCACAACCCCGCGCGTCGCGTGCCACAAGTAGAAGGCCGAGAAGTTGTCGTTCAGTTGCGCCGTCCGGCGGACCACTTCGCTCTCCGGGGTTTCCTTGTCCCAATAAATGACCGCGTAGTGCCCCTCGGTGCGCACCTCCGAGGCGTTGAGTGTGAACTTCCACTGTTCGCCGTCGCCGGACGGCTGCGCAGGTGCGTTCACCGTTTTCGACATCTCCCCCCATGCCTTGACGAACCGTTCGACGCGCGGCGGAAGGCCCTTCTTGTCGGCGGCGTAGGCGAGCAGTTCCTGCGCGAACGTCAGCGCGTCGCGCGGCCCGGTCATGTCGCGCGGCGACCCCGGTTCGCGGACGTAGCCCGACTCCAGCGCCAGGATCATTGCGTCGTAGAGCAACTGCGGGTCGTTCTTGGTGCGGAGCCACTGGGAGTACTTGTCCCGCATCTCGGTGTTGCGGGTCTTCCGCGGCAGCGGCTTGTCGATCAACTCGTTGTAAAGCTGAATGGAAGTACTGTCGGCGAACAGGCTGACCTGTAGCTTCTTGCCGTAGTGGTGAACGGTGAACTTGTTGAACTGCGGGTTGTTGTCGTTCGCGAACTTCTTGTCCAGGGTCTGTTTCAGGAAGTCCGCTTCGAGCGGGATCACGACCACGACCGAGCGGGTGTGATCGACTTCAGCCACTCCGGGTGTTGGGGACGTGCCCATCGGCATCCCGCCGCCCGGCATCGGCGGCGGGCCGCCACCG
>SXHE01000786.1 GCA_005773755.1 Planctomycetia bacterium | reverse complement strand
GCGTCGCCGGTGGGGTACGTCTTCACCCACTCCACGCCGTCCTTCACGAGCTTGCGCACCGCGGACCGCGCCTCGTCCGGACCGTTGACGAGCAGCACCAAACCATCCATGCCGATCTTGCGAAAGTCCGGGTTCCAGTCCATCAGCCCGCCGACGCCGCAGATTTCGCGCCCGCTCGCCGCGAGCCGCGGGCCGGGGCACAACTCGTTCTCAATCGCCTTCTTCAGCCATACGTCGATGTTGAAGAGGCTCCCGCCGCTGCGGGCGGCCGTGTAGCCGCACTCCAGTGCGAGCTTGCAGTTCGCGGCGGCGAGCAGCGTGACGTACTCGACCGGGTACTTGATGTCGAGGTCTTCGAGCGCCGCGACGTTGAAGTACGTCGGGTGGAAGTGCGCTTCGACGAGGCCCGGCATGATGGTGCCGCCCTTCGCGTCGATGTGTGCTGCGCCTTCCACGTGCGGAGCGCTCTTCGCGGGGCCGACGTAAGTAATACGGCCGTCGGTGACGACGAGTGCCGCGTCGCGCACGGGCGCGCCGCCGTTGCCGTCGAGGAGCGTGCCGTTGGTGATGACCGTCGTGCCGGTGGCGAGTTTCATGGGTGATACTTTAACCCACGAAGCGTCGGAATTGAACGACTCATACCTGTACTCGGTGTTGGTGTCGGGGTCACGAGGAAAACCCCACCCCCCGGCCCCCTCCCCTGTGCGGGGAGGGGGAGCACGCGCGTTTGACTTGCCGCGCGCCGGGCTGCATACCGGTTGTTCAATCGCGAACCCACCCCTCCCCGCACAGGGGAGGGGCCGGGGGAGGGGTTACACACGCGAACGGACACAGTCACTGAATACAAGTATGCGAGGCCGGAGCTAGATGACTCGTTCAGCTTCCGGGGTCACAGACCCCGGCAACAGTAAGAAACACGCGCTCCCGCGCCTACTTCCTGCGAAGCCTGCGCATCAGCTCGAACGCGCCGCGCAGCACCGGCACGGCCCAGCGCGTACGGCTCTTGTACGGCCCGGTGCGGCGCAGCGCGGCGTCGATCAATCCTTCCAGCACCGCATCGGCCGCCTCGGGCGCGGCGGCCTCGCGCTCGTGACAGTAGCGGTGGTAGGCGTAGCGGAGGTAGGTTCGGTACGCGGCCAGCGCGCTCACGCGGCGGTGCTGGCGCAGCAGCAGCGCGAGGTTGCGCGTGTCGTAGTACCGCTGCCACTTCTTGCCGGCGCGCTTGAAACTGGTCGATCCCTTGTGCCACACCAGCGGTTCCGCCAACACGCCGCAAGCGAACCCGGCCCGCCACACGCGCAGGCAGAAGTCGGATTCTTCGTGGATCAGGAAGAACCGGTCGTCGATCAGCCCGACGCGGCGGAACACGTCGGCCCGCACCATGAGGCAGCAGCCGTTAACGATGTCCGTGTCGTCCACCGCCGGCGGGTCGGCCGCGCGCTCGGGCACGATCTTCCGCTGAAAGAAACCCGGAAGGCCCGGCGGGTTGAACGTCACGCCGTCGGTCATCACAACTTCGGGTTCGTCCATGTAGCGGATCACCGGCCCAATCACCCCGAACCGCGGGTGCGCCGCAAACGCCGCCAGCAGGCGCTCCACGATGTCCGGCGCGATGGTCGTGTCGTTGTTCAGCAGGACGATGTGCGTCGCGCCGCGGTCGAGCGCGTAGCGGATGCCGGTATTGTTCCCGCCGGACCAGCCCAGGTTCGCGTCGTTGCGGACCACGTGTACCCACGGGAACTCCGCGCGCAGAGTTTCGCACGGATCGGGCGCGGAAGCGTTATCGACGACGACGACGTTTGCGGGCGCGGACAGCGCGGCGAGGGACCGCAGGCACTTGCGGGTATCCTCAGTGCCGTTGAAGTTGACGGGCACGATCCACACGTTCGGCGTCACCGGTTGCTTCGCGCGCGCGCGTGTTGGGGCGACCTCCGTGAGCAGCGATTCCCAGCGGTCCAGGGCCGCCGTCCAGGTGTGACCGCGCGCGACGGTGTCGCGGGCCGCCGCCCCGATCGACGCGAGCCGGGCGCGGTCCACGAGAGTCGCGCGGAGCGCGGCGGCGAACCCGGCGTCACCGTCCGCGATCAGCCCGTCGCGGCCGTCGGTGATGATCTCGTGGTGCGCATTCTGGTACGCGCCGCCGGCGCGCACGACGAGCGGCGGCACCCCGTGGGCCATCGCCTCGAGTACGACGAGGCTCACGTTTTCCAGCTTCGACGGGAACGCGAACAGGTCCGCGGCGCGGTAGAACGGGCCGACGTCGTCGCACTGGCCGTGGAACGTGACGCGCCCGGCAATGTCGAGATGCGCGGCTCGGGCTTCCAACGCGGCGCGCTCCGGCCCGTCTCCGACCACGTCCAGGTTCCACGGCAGATCGACCGCGCCGCGCAGCGCGTCCAGAAGCATGCCCACGTTCTTGGACGCGACCAGCCGGCCGACGAACAGCACTCGCGGTTCCGGCGCGGGCACGCGCGTGCCGTCTTCGGGGAACGCCACCGCTTGCGGGACGATCTCGAAACGCGCGCGCGCGGGCAGGTCGTAGAAGTCGCGCAGCAGGTCGGCGTTGCCCGCGGTGAAGCGCACCGTGGCCGCGGAGTGCAGCAGCGCCCAGCGCTCGAGCCGGCGGTACACCGCGAACCCGGTGCGGCCCAGCAGCGCCGAGCGCGGCGCGAGCGCGTCGCGCACCTCGACGGGCGCGATGCGCGCGTGCGGCAGGTAGATTCGCGGGACTTCGGGGAAGCGGCGGGCCAGCGCGCGGAGCGCGAACACCGGGCTGCCGACGATCACGTCCGGGCGCGGCAGCGGCACGGATGCGATGCGGCGCTCGCAGTCGGCCCACTGGAGCAGCGGG
>SXHE01000785.1 GCA_005773755.1 Planctomycetia bacterium | reverse complement strand
GAACGCCTTCGTCGCGAACGCGATCAGCGCCGCGCACTGGTCCGCTTTGCCCACATCGGTGGGCAGCGTGCGGAGCGCGTCCTCGGCCTTCAGCTCCTTCGCCACCGCGTCCAACTTGACCGCGTCGCGCCCGGCGATAACCACCATCGCGCCTTCCTTCAGAAAGAGCGCGGCCGTGGATTTGCCCACGCCCGACCCGCCGCCCGTCACCACCGCCACCTTGCCTGCGAGCTTGCTCACGGCGCTCTCCCAAGCAGAGAACAGAGGACAGAAGACAGAGGACAGTACCCAGCAGTACAGTTGATGGGCGTGTTTCTCTTCATTTCTGTCCTCTGCCTTCTGTCCTCTGGCTTCTGATTCCGAACCTCGTTCGCTATGCTACTCTCTAACCACGTGAGTGGCTTTTCGTTTCTCGAACCCGAAGGATCGCGCGATGAACCCGGACCTCCGCCGCCGCACCGACGAACTGTGCTCCCGGCTCACCCAGCTCCGGGACTCTCTTTGACATCCGGGGCAAAACAACCTCGCGCGACCAACTCGACGCCAAACAGTCCGAGCCGGACTTCTGGAGCAACCAGGAGAAGGCGAAGGGCGTCATCGGACAACTGAAGGTGCTCAACTCGCTGTTGAAGCCCTACGAGGAACTGACCGCCGCCGCGGGCGACATCACGGCGATGGCCGAACTCGCGCAGGAAGACGCCAGCTTCGAGAGCGAACTCGAGCCGGCGCTGGTCGCGGCCGAGCGAAAGTACGAAGCGTTCGAGCTACAGGCGATGATGAGCGGAAAACACGACTCGTGTACCGCGGTCGTCTCGATCAAGCCGGGCGCGGGCGGCACCGACGCCTGCGACTGGGCGAACATCCTGTTCCGCGCGTACTCGCGCTGGGCCGCGAGCCACGGGTTCGACGTGCCGAAGGACGAGATCGACATCGAACCGAACCTGGAAGCCGGCGTCCAGAGCGTGAGCTTCAAGATCGTCGGCCCCTACGCCTACGGGTACATGCAGAGCGAGATCGGGGTCCACCGGCTCGTGCGCATGAGCCCGTTCGGCAGCGGGGACACGCGCCAGACCTCGTTCGCCGCGGTGGACGTGCTCCCGGACCTGCCGGACGACATCGAGATCGTCGTCAAGGACTCCGACCTGGAGTGGCAGCACTTCAGCACCGGCGGCCCCGGCGGGCAGCACCAGAACAAGACCCAGTCCGGCGCGCGGTGCATCCACAAGCCCACCGGCATCCGGGCCGAGAGCCGCACCGACAAGAGCCAGCACAAGAACAAGGACAACGCGCTGAAGCTCTTGAAGGCCCGGTTGTACGCCATCGAGGAACAGAAGCGCATCGGCGACACGGTGAAGAGCTACGACGCGAAGGGCGAAATCGCCTTCGGGTCGCAGATCCGCAGCTACGTCATGCAGCCGTACACGCTGGTGCGCGAGGAGCGCGACGGGATCGACGTGAAGACGCCGGCCGTCAACGACGTGCTCGACGGCGACTTCGACCAGTTCATGCACGCCTTCCTGCGCCACAAGACCGCGCGCGCGAACAGGGCGAAGAAGTAAGGCATGGCCCGCAGATGACGCAGAGCAGACGCAGATGAAATCCAGATCAGACAGAAGCAGGGTTCGGAACTGAACTCCGTTCTGATCTGATTTCATCTGCGTCTGCTCTGCGTTATCTGCGGGCTATTCTCATGACCCACACCATCGACATCGCCGATCTCGCCGCGACCGAGGCCTTCGGCCGGCGGCTCGGCGCGCGGCTGTTCCCCGGTGCCGTGGTCGCGCTGGTCGGTCAGCTCGGCGCGGGGAAAACACACCTGACGCGCGCCGTCTCAGAGGGGCTGGGCGTGAAGAACCCGGCCGCGGTGAACAGCCCGACGTTCGTGCTCATCCAGGAGTACCCGGCGCGGCTGCCCATCTACCACTTCGATGCTTACCGGCTGAGTGGGGCACAGGAGTTCGCGGAACTCGGGGCCGACGAGTACTTCCGTGGCGACGGCGTCTGTCTGGTCGAGTGGGCGGACAAGGTCGACGCGACGCTGCCGGCGGAACACCTGCGCATCGAGATCGAGGTTCTGGACGAGAACCGCCGCCGGTTCCACCTTACCGCGACCGGCGCGCGGTACGAAGAGCTGCTCGCCGCGCTGAACTGACGGGCACATTCGCCCGCTCGTTGGACTTCGCCCCGTTCGCGCTCCATATTCCAGGAGCGGAACTCCGGGCGCGGGAAGTCCCATGTCTACCACTATCGGCCGTCAGAAGCATTCACTCGCGGACAACGCCACGCGCGTCGTCCCGCCGGGCCAGTCCGCGACCCCTCTACCGCCGGCATTTACGTTCCTGCGCCCGCCGCAAGCGCCCGGCGAGTTGGGGCGGCTGGGCGGCTATCGCGTGTTCAGGCTGCTCGGCTCCGGCGGGATGGGAAAGGTGTTCCTCGCCGAAGACCTCGCGCTCAAGCGCGACGTGGCGCTCAAGGTGATGTGTCTGCCGTTCGGTGAAGACTTGCTCAGTTGGCGCGAGCGGTTCTTGCGTGAGGCCCGCGCGCTGGCCGCGATCAAACACCCGAACCTCGTGAGCGTGTACCAGGCCGGCGAGGACCGCGGCACGGTGTTTCTGGCGATGGAGCTGCTCGAAGGCGAAACGCTGGACGCACGCGTCCGCCGCGCGGACCCGATCCCGATTCCCGATGTGCTTCGGATCGCGCGGCAGATCGCGCAGGGGCTGGCCGCGATTCACGCCCACGGGCTGATCCACCGCGACATCAAGCCCGCAAACATCTGGCTCTCGACCGCGACGACCCCGGATACGGAACCGCTCGACGAGAGCGCCGACCGGCCGCCCGCGTGCTCCGAGCGGGTGAAGATTCTCGACTTCGGGCTGGTCCGCGAGGTGAAGGGCGACACGCACCTGACCGAGGCCGGGGCGGTGGTGGGCACGCCGGCGTACATGTCGCCGGAACAGGTGCGCGGGCGCGACCTCGACGCCCGCTCGGACCTGTTCAGCTTCGGGTGCGTGCTGTACGCGATGAGTACCGGGCGCGCGCCGTTCGCCGCGGACAACCCCATGGCGCAGGCCGCGGCGCTGGCCGCCGACGACCCCGTTCGCGCGCGGGTCGTGAACCCCGCCGTGCCCCGCGCGCTCTCGAAACTCATCTCCGACCTACTGGAAAAGAACGCGGCCGACCGCCCGGACTCTGCCGCGGTCGTACTCGACCGACTCAGCGCCATCAGCGAGCCTCAACCCGCGACCCCGCGCCGGGCACCGCGGTCATTCTTCCGCCAGCACGCGGTCAAGCTGGTCGCACTGATCTGGTTCGTGCTGGTCGGGTTGCTCGCGGTGGTACTGACCCGCGACCCACAAAAGGCCGGCGCGCCACAGTCAACCGGGAAACCGGACACCAGAGCGAAGGAACCGGGAGTAAAGGCGGCCCCGCCGATCGCGCCGAAGGCAACGGAAACCCAGTACCTGAAGAACATGTACCCGATCAAGGTGCAGAAGTTCCCGCCACCGGGCCGACCGATGCCGCCGGGTGTCGACGGGACCGTATGCTTGGGCGGGGTCCGTTCGCCGAACGGCATCTTCATGCATGCCGCCCCGCGAGGCGAACCGACGCCCTACATGACCTTCGTTCCGGGCGGCGAGTACACCCGGTTCCGCGCCGACGTGTCGCTGAACGACAGCACGCGGGGGATCCCCACCGCGGCTTCGCCGGTCGTGTTTTCCGGGGTGGGCGACGGCCGCGACCTGTGGACCTCGCGCGAACATGTGGCCGGCGAGCCGATGGAAACGTGCGACATCGACATTAGCGATGTGAAGACGCTCACGATCACCGTCGGGCTGTGCGGCCCGCGCCACCAGGGCGCGCACTCGGTGTGGCTCGAGCCGCGGTTCGTCAAGTGAGTTCCCGCAGCACCGCGCGCCGCGGTTGTTCGCGCGCCGCGGTCATCTTCACCACCAGATCGTAGACCGCACGGTTGAGCGGGCACGGCACACACGCAGCGTCGGCCAATCGAATCAGGTGGCCGTTGTAGTTGTCGATCTCGGTGCGCCCCTTCTGAATCTCGCCGGCCATCGAGCAGTACGTCCCGCGCAGCGATGGCTCGAAGAACTTCGCCATCAGCCCGGCCAGCCACTTCCGGCGCAGAATCCACGCGACCGTTCGCGGGTGAAACGGCCCGACCTTTCCGAGTTCGATTCCTGAGGCGCGCAGGATCGCGTAGTTCTCTTGAAGCAGCGCGAAGAACAGCCGCCGGGCTTCGGGCACCGAGAGCAGCGCCCCGTTGTCGATGCCCGCCGCCGCCGCGAGCGGCGAAATGGCCGCGTTGTACATGAGCTTGGCGTACTTGATCGGCGCGAGGTGTGGGACCCAGCGGAGGCGGAAGAGCTTCGCGACTCGGAGCGCCCCGGCGAGCGGGGGGCGTAAGCCCCCCGCGGCCGAGGCGATACAACGCGACTCGCGAAACGAAGACTCGGGGGGCTTACGCCCCCCGCTCGCCGAGGTGCTTCCAACATGCAACTCGCCCCTCCTAGTAATGCGCGTGTGCGGTCGGTCTTTCGCGCACTCTGAGACGAACGTCGCGATCCCTTCCGCCTCGTGGCCGAACGCATCGAGTTCCGGGTCGAAGCCATTCTGGATGGGCAACAGGTGCGTGCCCGGCGGTAACTTCGCGAGGACCGCGGAGTTGTCGTAGCACTTGGTGCAGAGCAGCACGAGCGCCGCGGGGTCCGGGGTCCAGTTCTCGAACAGCACGAACGCGGCCGGTAGCGCGGGGCGGTCGTCCACGCGCACACCGTCGCGCCGGCCGGCTTCGACCTTCAGCTCGTTCGTTTCGACAAAGGTGACGTCCGCGCCGCCGGCGCGGAGCGCGTAGCCGACCGCGCAGCCGATGCCCCCTGCCCCGACGATGTGGATCACGTTCATGCGCGAGCGACCGCGAGGGAGGCGGCGAGGTGCCACTCGACCGTTTGCCGCAGCCCGGCCTCGAAGCTCACGGCCGGATCGTAGCCCAGATCGGCGCGCGTGCGGCGGATGTCGGCCTGCGAGAACTTCACGTCGCCGGCGCGGGTCGGGGCGAACGTCGGTGCGAGGTCGGTGCCGAGGATCGCGTTCAGCGCCGCGACCAGTTCCCGCAGCGTGACGCTGCGCCCGGTGCCGACGTTGTACACGTTGCCACTCGCGTCCGGGGCGTCGGCCGCGCGGGTCAGTGCTTGCACCGCGTTGGCGACGAAGGTGAAGTCGCGCGACTGGAGGCCGTCGCCCTGAATGCCCGGCGCGCGGCCCGCGGCCATCGCCGCCGTGAACAGCGCGATCACGCCGCTGTACGGGCTGTCGGAGCGCTGCCGCGGGCCGAAGATGTTGAAGAACCGCAACCGCACGGTTTCGAGGCCGTAGGTGTGCGCGAACGCCTGCATGTACAGCTCGCCGGCGAGCTTCGCAGCGGCGTAAGGTGACTTCGCAACCATCGGCAGGTCTTCGGTCTGCCCGCCGCTCGATGAGTGCCCGCCGTAGGCGCTGGAACTGGCCGCGTACACGACCCGCCGCACGCCGCTCTTGCGCGCGGCGTCGAGCACGTTCAGCGTGCCCGTAGCGCAGGCCGCGTGCGTGACCAGCGGCGATTCCACGCTGCGCGCGACGGACGCCAGCGCGCCGAGGTGGTACACCACACCCGCCCCCTGCACCGCCCGCGCCACGGTCGCGGGGTCGGTGAGCGACCCTTCAATCACTTCGACGGGCAGGTGCGAAACGTTGGCGCGAAGGCCGGTGCTGAAGTCGTCGAGGACGCGCACCGGGCGCTTGCGGCGCACGAGCTCTTCGACCAGATGTGAGCCGATGAACCCGGCCCCGCCGGTCACGAGTGACAGCTCGTCCATGAGCGCGAGTACTCCGCGGTGTTGAGCGAGAGGTGGAAGTGTACCGCCCGCGCGGGTCGGGCGTCTACGCGGGCTTAAGGGTGATGATCGCGAGTTCGGGGCGGACGTTGAACCGGAACCGCCAGCCGAAGCCGACCCCGGTGTTCACGTAAAGGTGCCCCACGTCGAGCGGGTACAGCCCGGCGGACCAGCGCCGCGCGCCGCGCGCGAGGAACAGCGGGCCGAGGCCGGGCCAGTTGATCTGCCCGCCGTGGGTGTGGCCGCTCAGAATCAGGTCGGCGCGGTGGGCGGCGAGACTTTCCGCGCTCTGTGGGTTGTGTGCCAGTACGACGCGCGGGGTCGCCCCGCACACACCATCGAAGGTCGCGAGCGGGTCCGACAGGCCGCTCCACAGGTCGTCAACACCGGCGACGGTCAGCGCGGCCCCGGCGCGCTCGACGCGCACGGACCGGTTCCGCAGCACGGTGACGCCCTCCGCACCGAGCGCGTCGGCGATGCGCCGGCCCAGTTCCGCGTGCCGCCTGCGCCCGCGCGCGGTGTGGACTGAGAAGTCGTGGTTGCCCAGCACGCCGAACACGCCCAGCGGCGCTTTTAGCCCGCGAAACAGCCTCGTGGCGGTACCGACGTGATCCGGACCGCGGTCAACGTAGTCGCCCGTCAGCGCGATGAGGTCGGGCTTCTCGGCGACGGTGCACTCGATCGCGCCTTCCAGGTAACCGGCGGGAATGTGCGGGCCGTGGTGAAAGTCGCTCAGGTGGGCGACGCGCACGCCGGCGAGCGCGGCAGGCAGCCCGCGCACCGGCACTTCGAACCGGTTGACCGCGAGGTAGGTCGGCTCGACGTGCCGGGCGTAACCCAGGCGCGCCCAGTTCCGGCCCACGAGCCGCGCCATCCGGCCCACGAGCGACCCGCGCGGCGAGTGGGAACCGGGAGCGGACATTCGGGAACCTCGCAACGACCGGCGCGGCGGGCGACGCGCAATTCTAAGGCGAGATTAGAGCGAGGGCGCAATCAAACGGTTCTGGAACGCGAAAAAAGCGGGGACGGGCATAACCCGTCCCGCGCACAACCCGACGGAATCGCGGCCCGCGACTACTTCTTCGGCGGGCCCGGCTTCGGCGGCTGGGGCTTCTCGTCGTCCTCGTCGTCGT
>SXHE01000784.1 GCA_005773755.1 Planctomycetia bacterium | reverse complement strand
GCTCCACCCTGGGCTATTCTCGGTCGCCCCTTCGGGGCTCAAAACACCCTTGCGCAACTCCTGACGTGTCTGAGTTGTGCAGCTACGGCCGCGCGAGCGCCGCTCACTTGCGCCGCGCGCCTACTTCTGGCCGCGGGACCAGTCCAGCGTGCGGCAGAGGCCGTCGGCGAAGGCGACCTTTGGCGCGTAGCCCAGGTCGGCGCGGATGCGGTCGATCTTGGCGCGCGAGTGGCGCACGTCGCCGGCCCGCGCGGGGCTGTGGGTGGGAACCGCCGCGGTGCCGAGGATCGCGTTCAGTTCCGCGATCAGGTCCAGCAGGGTCACGCTGCCGCCGGTGCCGACGTTGTACACGCGCCCGCTCACGCCCGGCGTTTCCGCCGCCAGCATCAGCGCGTTCGCCACGTCGGAGACGTACACGAAGTCGCGCGACTGGAGGCCGTCGCCGTGGACGGTCGGCGTGCGCCCGGCCGCGAGCAGCGCCGCGAAGATCGCGATCACGCCGCTATAGGGGCTGTCGGCGCGCTGGCGCGGGCCGAACACGTTGAAGAACCGCAGCCGCACCGTTTCGAGGCCGTAACTGTGCGCGAACGACTGGGCGTACAACTCGCCCGCGAGCTTCGCCGCCGCGTAGGGCGATAGGGCCATCAGCGGCGTGTCCTCGTCCTGGCCGGCGGGGTCGCTGGCGTTGCCGTAGGCGCTGGCGCTGCCGGCGTACACCACCCGCCGCGCGCCGGCCTTCCGCGCCGCGTGCAGCACGTTCAGCGCGCCGGTGGCGCACGCCGCGTGGCTCGCGGGCGGGTCTTCGACGCTCTTGGCGACCGACGCCAGCGCCGCGAGGTGGAACACCACCTCACACCCTTCGACCGCCTTTTCGACCGCGGCGAAGTCGGTGACGCACCCGCGAACCAGTTCCGGCGCGGGCGAAATGTGCGCGAGGTTCTCAGGCAACCCGGTCGAGAGGTTGTCGAACACGCGCACCGTGCGGCCCGCGGCCGTGAGTGCTTCGACCAGGTGCGAGCCGATGAAGCCCGCGCCACCGGGTACGAGATAGGTTGCCGCCATCGGTCCTCCGCGAAACGAAACCACCCGACCGGGTCGCGGTCGGGTGGGCGAGCGCCACGACGTTTAGGATACGATCAGCCCGGCGTCGTGAACTTGCTCTGCACGACCGGGATCGGCGGGAGCGGCGCGCCGCCGGTCTTCTTCGGGTCCGGCATCTTCGGGTCGATCATCTTCGGGTCGAGCGGGCGCGGCGGGGTCAGCCCGCCGCCCGGCGGCGGGAGCGGCACGCTGCCCGGTACGCGCGGTGCGTCGGTCACGCCCTGTCCCAGGTACGGGTACGGGCACACGTCGTCCCACTTGCGCCACTGCGTCTGAAAGTAGCCGAAGCACGCGCCGGGGCACAGCGTCACGGGGTACGGGGCCTTCCGGTCCTTGTGGAGGTTGCTGCCGAGCAGCCGCCCGCACGAGTTGCACTTCGTCCGGCCGAAGCTCTGCTGCCCGCTCTGGCACGCGGCACAGCCGGGGTCGCCGACGGTCACGGGCGCGCCGTACACCGGCGCGGGCGGTGGCGGGGTCACGTCGGCCGCCGCCACCGACGACACGCCGCCCCACACCAACACGGTCGCCATCGCCACGAGCGCGGACCGAACCAAGATCACGGGATTCATACCGAGACTCCTTTCGCGGTTGTTTAGCTTTCGTCTTTAGCGCCGGAACTGGTTGAGCGTGGCCCCGGCGGTCAGACCGGTGCTCAGCAGCCCCGGCCCGCCGCGGCCGGTACCGCTCATCATCACGCCGCCGCCACCGCCGCCGAGGTTGCCGCCGCCGTAGCCGGTGATGCCGCGGCCGTTCGCGACGCCGCCCGGATACCAGTGGCCGTAGTTGCCACCGTACCAGTGGCCGAGGTTGTTGAACGAGCCGACGACGCCGGTCGCGGGGAGATTCGGGTCGACGCCGTACGTACCGGGCAGGGCGTAAGGATAACCCGACTGGCCCGGCACCTGGCCGGGCAGGACGAAGCCGGGCGCGACCGGCCCGTTCGGATTACCGATCGGTTGGTTCGCGCCGAGGAACCCCTGACCGGGGTTCGCTTGAAGCGGTCGCCCGCCGCCAAACACGGTCTGGAACCCGCTGTACCGCGGGCGGACCGGAACCTGCGGCTGGGCCGACACCGGGGCGAACTCGGCCAGCGCCAGCACCGCAACAGCGGACACCAGCGCGGATACGCGGAACGACATGCGCGACTCCTTCACTCCGGGCGGCGACGACGCTGAGTATCGTAGCACACCCGGCTCCGGGGAACGGAAACGACATCGGCGGCGGGGAACCTGCCGAAGCAGACTCCCCGCCGCCGATGTCGCACTTCCCGGTTGCCGCGACAGCACACCGGGAAGAACCGGTCCCGTCGTCCCTTACGGGACGATCGGAGCCACCAACCCGACGTTGTTGCCGCCGTTCGGGTTCCGAATCTGGTTCACCGCGCTGGACCCCAGCAGAGTCACACCCAGCGTGCGCTGGACCGGCGACAGGACGCGGCCGAGGTAGGTGTCGAACTTGGTCAGCGGCTGCGACAGGATGTACACCCGGTCGAACGGCATGACCTGGTAGTTCGTCTTCACCTGACCCTTGCGGGTGATACCGCACCAGTCCACCGGCAGGATCTGGTCGTTGTCGCACTCGGTCGGGGCCGGGCGCGCCACCCAGATCTTCTTGCTCGACACCGCCGACAGGCCGCCGATCAGCGAGACCGCGTCGAGCACAGTTTCGTTCCCGGTGTGCGGCAGGCGCACGACCTGCTCGCCGTTGCCCGCGAAGTCGGTGATGACGTAGTAGAACTTGCTGTTGTAAGCGAACACGTCCACCGCCACTTCCGGCCGGTACAGGTACTTCGACAGGTGCTGCTCGATGGCCTGCTTCGCCTGAGCGAGGCTCAGTCCGGCGACGTACACGCTGCCGTACCCGCCCAGGCTGACCGTGCCGTCGGGCCGCACGATGTGCTGGCCGCTGATCTGCTGCACGCCGCGCGACTGGGCCAGCGAGACCGTGATGTTGACCTTCGGAGCGGCCCCGCGGGCCTTCTGCTCGATCACCTTCTGGGCCTCTTCGGTGGTCAGGTCGGAGACCCGCACCGTTCCGCCGTAACGCGGTCCCAGGTTGATGGTTCCGTCCGGGTCCACCGGGTACAGGCCGGCCATCCGCGCGCCCTCGAAGTCGTTCTCGGCGCTCAGTTGGAGCACGTCGAGCGGTTCCAGGCGATAGGGCGGCAGCGGGATGACGCGGATCGCGTCGATCTGGAGCACGTCCGGCGTTTCCACGATGTACGGCGGGAGGCTGACCTTGTTCAGCTCCTTCGGCACCGGCGTGTTCGGGATCGTGCAGCAGTTGAAATCGGGCGGCTTGCAGCAGTACCGCTCGTTCTTCAAGTCGTTGACGGAGTGGCAACCGGTGCCGCCGAAACCGGCGAGCGCGGCGACCGCGAGTAACAGGGATTTCCAGTACCGGCGTGCCATATCTCGTCTCCTCAGATGAGGTTCGGTCCGTGTGATTGCATCAACTGTGCGGGTGACCATACTTGCTCCGGTCCCCCGGCTCACCCGTGCTACGCTGTTTAATCGGCGTGCCCCGTTTCCCGCTTCAACGAAAACATCCCTCCCTTCCGCTCTTCTCGGTGCGAGCTAATCTTCGCGTCTCGCTTGACAGTCGGCCTTTCCTATCCTGGGTTGGTGTAGGTAGACTGTTCAGGACGGTATTGCCGTAAGCACCGGTTATCGGGTGTAATCCGCCGGCAACACGCGAGCACTGCCATTGCCAGAGCCGGAGGTGTTCGGCTCGTCGGTAGTGGGTCGGGCGCTCGTCGCCCCTGCTGGCGGAAGTTCCAGCGAAAGCAGCCTCGCGCTCTCGATAACCAGAAGAGAGCAAGAACCGGACTGCGGCCGGAGTACATCCCGGCACGCAGCGTGCTAGAGTTTTTTGACCAATCCCGGCCCCCGCAGGCGGCTGAGATTCAGCCCCCACGCGAACCGCGAGCGGTCCCCCTGGCTCGTCGCCCCGAGCCGAGCCGACCCCTTGGCGCTTCGAGCCGACCTGCCGGAGATTCCCGCACATGGCCCGTCCGATCGCCGGCGACCCGCCGGCCAGTCCGCCGCCCGCGCCGTTCCAGACCCCGCCCGGCGGGATGCCGGCCCCGGTCGCGCCGCCGTCGCCGTTCAACTACACCAACCAGCCGAACATGCCGGCCCCGGCCGTGCAGGGCACGCCCACCCCGCTGGGCCTGTGGAACGCCTTCCGCCGCCGCTGGGTGCTGGGCACCTTCATCGGCGGGCTGGCGGCCGCGGCCGTCGCCGTCGGCATCTGGATGGCCCTGCCCGGCGGCAAGCACGAGGCCCGCGCGCTGATCCAGCTCCGCCCCAAGTCGGTCTCGTTCGTCAGCAAGACGCAAGAGGACTTCGCCGAGTACCGCAACCGCCAGCGGTTCCTGCTGAAGACCCGCGACCTCATCACCAGCGTGCTGAAGGACCCCGCCGTTTCCAGCCTCGAGTCGGTCAAGCAGGCCGAAGACCCGGTGGCGATGATCGAAGAGCAGCTCAAGGTCACGGTCGCGACCGACGACGTGCTCCAGGTCACCATGACCGGCAACCACCTGGACGACATGAAGGTGATCGTCCAGCACCTCGTCCAGCGCTACATCGACGACACCACGGCCTTCGACCGCCGCACGCTGGAAGACCAGATCAAGAAGCACGAACAGTACGCGGACACGCTGCGGGCCGAAATCGAGGGCATGGAGCGCCAGATCGACCTGATTGGCCGCGCGAACAACACCATTGGCGGCGAGGACAACGCCAAGCGCCTCGCGCTCCTGCAAGGGACCCTAATCACGGCCGAGTCGGAACTCGGCCGGATGAACCGGGCCATCGGCACTCTGGAAGCTCAGCTCAAAGTTCTCAAGGACGAGTTGAACGACAAGGGCGAAAAGGCTCAGCCGGACCCGGTACTCGTCGAACAGGCAATCAACAAAGACGGGCGAGTCACCAGGACGAAGGCCGCACTCGACGCGGCGCAAAGGGCTTACGACAGCGCGCTGGAGACATCCGGCGGCAACAAGAATGCCCCGTTCGTCATCGAGT
>SXHE01000783.1 GCA_005773755.1 Planctomycetia bacterium | reverse complement strand
GCGACGAAGACCGGTCACGGAGTGACCGGACCACAATTGCTCACGCGGCGATGCGGAACGGACCGACGACGGTGGCGCTGGCCCCGGCGCTGTGCGCCAGGCTCGCCAACTCGCGCCGGGCCTGCATCAGCACCAGGCTGACCGACGATTCCGGCCCCAGCTTCTCGATCATCAGGGAGAGGTATTCCACGGCCCACCGGGCCTCGGAGATGTCGATCTCGGGCGATTCGGGCAACAGGACGGACGTATTCGTAACGATCATGGGCCGAACCTCCTTGTTCGTAACACACAACCCGGATTATGCGCGCCGGGCCGGACACGATTCAAGAGCAACTTTCCGCGGCCCGAACGCGCTTCATCTACCGTCCGTCTTGAACTCCTTCACGTTGAGCCGGGTCTGGTGCGAGTCGACCGGTTTGCCGTCGACGGTCTTCCCCTGGAAGTAGTCCTTCTGCCACCCCTTCGCCACCGCGTCCGGGTCGCGGGTGTGCAGCCCGACGAGGAAGTCGCTGCGGCTCGCCTCCCACTTCTGGTACTGCTCGTTCAGCTCGGCGTTGCCGCCGATCGGCTCCGCGCGCGGCACCAGCGTTTCGATCAGCCCGCGCGGCACGGGCACGAGCACACAGAACGGCTCGTCCTTCTCGAACCGCACCCACTCGCTCGTGCGGGTCAGCTTCCAGTTCATCGTGAACGTGGACGCGAGCCAGTCCGATTCGACCACGCCTTCGAGCGGCTGAATGCCGTCCTTGATCCAGTTCGCCGGCCCCTTCACCCACAGGTTGATGCCCGGCGGGGTGCGGAACAGGAACGGGATGGTGAATGTGATGACCCCGCTGCCGAAGTGCGAGACGACGCGGTTCTCCGGGGCGTCGAACCGCAACTCGACGTCCTCCTTCGCCGGCCCGCCGTACCAGTAGGCGCTGAACCCGGTCGGGTTGCGGAGCACCCAGCCGCACTGGTTGGCGATCACCAGCGGCAGGCACCGGTACGGGTGCCGCAGGTGGGCCGCGTCCATCCACGCGCGCGGGATCGGGGCGGGTTCGGGGAACACGTCGGTCGGCTGGTTGGCGTGCAGCGCGTACGCCACCAGCGCGGGTTCGTCGGGCATGGGTGTGTCGGTCCGTGGGGTGCGGGCGAACGCGCACCAGAGTAGCGACTCCGACCGTTCGGCGAAAGGCGGGCCGGACCGGGCTTACGGCTTGTACCCCGCGGGCGGAACCACCACCTCGAAGTCGGACCCTTTCACCTTGCGCAGCTCGTCGTGCAGCACCGGGATGCGCGCGTCGGGGGCGCACGACAGCGCCCAGTCGATGCCGTTGTCGGCCACCAGCATCCCGTACTTCTTCAGCCCGTCCAGAATCGCCTTGACCTCGTGCGAGAACTTCGAGGTGTCGAAGTCCTTCCGCAGGCGGATGCGCTCGCCCATGCGCGGCAGGTTCTCGTCGGTCAGGCGGCTGGCGAAGTGCGTCGCGGGGTGAACGTAGGCCCGGCGGGTCTTCACCACGGTCACGCGCATCGCGTGCTCGACCGCGCCGCGCTTCAGTTCGTCGTAGCGGATGACAGAGGGGAAGATGGGCAGGCCGGCGGCATCGGCGCTCGTCCACCCGTCGGGCCGCAGCTTGTTGCTCTTGAGGTCGAAGGTCGCGGCGCACGCGGCCTGCCAGCCGGCGTCGGTTTTCTTCGTGGAGAAGAACTCGTACAGCATCCGGTTGGTCGGATCGACCACGATCATGTGCCGGTCGCCACCCTGCTTGAGCTTGTCGCGCTGCACGTCGTCGAGCGTCAGGTTCTTCAGCTTCGGCTCGCGCTGGTAATGAACCGGCCAGCCCTCGATGGGCGCGTTGTCGGGAACGGGGAACGGCCCCTTGTCGGACTCGGCCGGGTACTCGGTCATCTTCACGTCCACCTTCTTCTGACCGGGCGGCACGAGCACGAAGCCCATGTCCGGGTTGTAGCGGAGCGGCTTGTTCGCCCCGATGCTGGCGACGATCTGCTTCGACTTCGGGTGCAGCGGCCAGTCGCTGACGACCAGGTTCCACGGGTTGTCTTCGGGGAACACCTCGAGCGCCGCGAGGACCGCGTCGGCCTCCGGCGTGTCGAACATGATGGGCTTGTCGATCTTGGGCATCGTCGCCTTGCGGATCCGCTGCACGCGCGCCGGGTCGCCGCTCACGACCGGCTTCTTCGGCTCGTCCGCGAACGCGCCGACGCACGCCGCGAGCACGAGCAGGGGGAACAGGTAGCGCATCGGGCACCGGGGTCGTGTTAGGGCGGTAGTTGATGGTATCCGCTGGACGGTGTCCGGCCCACTCCCTAAGTCACCAGTCCCACTTCTTGTGGTGGGGCCGGATTTCCGTTTCACACTGGGACGGAACTGGCAATTCTGGCACGATTGTGGATTGACTCGCAAAGTTATGTCAGCTACTATTTAACAGTTTTAGTGGCTGCCCCACGTCGCTGCCGAAGTCCCGCTCTGAACGCCGTTATGGAAGAATTCCGCCTATTTCTGAACCTCCAGGCCGTAGCGCCGGAGCGCCGGTCCGCACTGCGAGACGCGCTTCGGGTGTGTCTCCAGGCGTTCGCGGATCAGAACCAGATCGGGATCGTTGCCCCGCAGGACCGGAGCGAGTTCGATTGCCCGGCCGACAACAACACCCTCACCTCGGGGTGGCGGTCGCGCCGTTCGACCGCGCCGCCCGCCGAGGCCTACGACGCGGACTGAGCTCCGCGCGTCAGCCGCCGTACAAGCGGCGCATCCAGCTCACGCCTCGGTGGACCCAGTCGATCCGCCCGCACCCTTCCAGTTCTAGCGCGCACACCCCCGAGAACCCCGGCCGGTTCTCGGTCGGGGCGGTCGGGCACCGCTTGAGCAGGTCGATGTACGGGCCGTAAGCGGCCAGTTCGTTCGGGCTCTCGTGCGGGTCGTACCGGTGGAACGTGAAGCTGCCCGGGATCTGGTCGCGCGAGTGGATGCCCGGCAGGTCCGAAATGTGGGCGTGGACGATCTGCTTGCGGAACTTTTCCAGGTCGAGGGCCGTGATGCCCGCCGACAGCATGTGCGCGATGTCCAGGTTGAACCCGACGTATCGGGACAACATGACCTCGGCCTTCAACCCCGGGTGTCGGACCGTGTTCCGCGCCGTTTCGGTCCCCCAGACGCGGGCCAGCGCGCGGTTGAGTTGAACGATGTCCCGCAAGACGTAGGTGTCGCCCGGTTCGAGTTCCAGGGCCAGGGCGAACCGATCCGGGAACCCGTCCCCTCTGTCCGCGGTGAAGCGGAGCACGTCCCGTACGACCGTCTTCAGCTCCCGTACAAGCACCTCGATTTTCCACTCGTCCCGCGAGACGAAGCACCGCAGGGCGGACGTACAGGCCGGGCACTCGCACTTGTCCACGCGGGTCCCACATACCAGTTCGACGACCGGGTAGGGGAACAGTTTGGGGTCGCGGTGACAGAGGCCGAGCGCGAGGAGCACCACCTCGGTGAGCGCGATCCGGGCCCGCTCGCGCCGCCGCCGGTCCACGGCAGTAATGTCGGGGAGGTAGGTCGCCATCGCCGCAAACGACAGCGCCACCTCGGTTGCGTGGGGCGGGCGGAACGGGGCGATCTCCTCGGCGATCCACGACACGAGCGCGGCACGCAGGTCGCCGCGATCCGAGTAGTTCGGGTGCCCCTGGTCCGTCGGGGTTCCGCCCGCGAGCAGGTCGGTCGGGGACTCGAACGCCAAGCTGTTGTGGCCCAGAACCCGCTGTGTGAGTGCCGGGTTGCGGCCCGCGAGCCAGTTGCGGAACACCATCAGGTCGGTGTCGCGGAACGCGAGCAGATCGAACCGCCGCAACCGGTCGATCCGGCCCAGTTCGTCGAACAAGTAGCCCAGATTGCGCGGCGAACAACTGGTGATGACGCTGGGCTGGAGCGTGCCCCGCCCGGTCACGGATTGGGGGACGGGCTCGCGCCGCGGCGGCTTGGTGGGCGCGCCCCCTTGCTGCTCGGGCCAACCGGAATCGGCCGCGAACTGGTCCGGCAGGGGGACCGTCCACCCGCGGGCCAGGATCGCCAGGAGCGGGTCGGGATCGGGACCGGGACCGGGACCGGGACCGGGACCGGGACCGGGACCGGGACCGGTGCCCGGGCCGGAGGGGGGCAGGTTCTGGAGCGCCTGGTCGTCCGCCCGGAACGCCCACAGGTGGGCCAGATACCCGTCGTCGAGCCCGAAGACGCACCAGTACCGGCCGGCGGGAAGGGGGTGCCGGAGGAACCGCTCGCGCGGGGTCCGGTGGCCGACCGGTTTGGTCTCGTCCGGGAGGTGGTTCCGGAGTTCGCAACCGAACATGTCGGACAGGTCGTCGGAGTGGGCCAGGCGGATGCGGTACACCTTGTTGGTGTCGGTCGTGTACGAACCGAAGGTGGCCGCGTGCGCGGCCTGCGGTGCGCCCGGCGGGGTGCCGTCGAGGGTCTCGCCGAGCAGATACCGCACACACGCGTGCGGGTGACCCGTCAGGCGCTCGTCGGCGATCCCCAGGAACTGGAGCCGGCGCGGCTCCGCGGGCGTTTTGGCCGCCCGCTCGCGCGCGTGGAACTCCCAGGCCGCCTTGAGGCACACGTCGACCGGTTGCTCGGCGAACGGGACATCGCCGGGGTCGTGCGTGATGAGTGCGAGCCGACTGTCGGTACGGTCCCGGCCCCAGCGCCGGTACCCGATGACCGTGACCGCGTGCCCCAGACCGGGCTTGGACGGCTTGCGCTCGGTGACCCAGTGGTCGGCGTCGACGTACAGGACGACGGGAAACCGGGCCGAGATGTACGCCTCGATCAGCCGCCGGGCCAGATAGTCCCGCGGGGTGCCGGCGTACCCGCCGGGCGGCTCGTCCAGGGCGACCCGGTCGCAACTGACCCGAAGCCCGACGTTCGTTCCGCCCTCCAGTACGAGGGCGCTCTGGAGCGGGGCGAGGCCGCCGACGCTCAGGCACCCGTCCAGGTCCCAAAGGTCTTCACCGTACTCGTGGATCAGGCAGCCCGACTCGGCGGTGTCGTGTGCGGGCACGCCGGGAAACAGCGGCGGTGCCGCCGAGTTGTAGGCGCGGGAGTGGTCCCACGCGCGAAACGTCAGCCCGTACGACCCCTCGACCCGGGCCCCGCGGTCACTCAACATCCCCAGGGCCATCACCAGGGCCGCCTGAGCGCACTGGGCCCCGCTCTTGTCGGGGTCGTGTTGGCAGTACACGGTGCTGGCGAACGGCGGGCCGCCGAAGATCGGGCTGTAGTCGCCGGTGATGATGTACGCGCGCGGGTCCAACTGGTACCGGCGCGGGGGGGCCAGCAGGCCCAGCGCGAGCGGGGCCGCTTGCGGCCCGTCGCTGAAGAACGGGCGGATGTCGAGGAACCCGAGGTACTGGCCGAACACGTCGTCCGGGGAGATCGGTTGGCCGCTGACCAGCCCGTGCAGCGGGGCTTGCAAGACCGGGGTCTTGGACTTCCGTTCCGAGAACCACGCCCAGTCCTTGAACTCGGTCGTGAGGCGCAACTCGAAGGCGTTGTGCCGCTGCGTGTCCGCCGAGTGCCGCGCCTCGAACCGCTCGTGCTGTCTCGTGTTCCTCCGGTGTCGCTCCTCGATCTCCGCGGACCGGGCCGCGTCGGTCGCGTACCGGTCCCGGTCCTCAAGGTACCGTTTCGTTTCCTCGGCGTACCAATCCTTCTCGTGCCGGAAGTCCGGGAGTACCGACAACTCGCCGTCGCGCTCCTGGAACTCGTCGGTGTAGCCGATCGCGTCCTTGACCAGTTCGTACATGTGAAGCCGCAGCGCCATCCGGTCCGCGTGTCCCTGGTTGAACTGGTGTTCGGAGCGGACCACGATCGACGAACTGGGTTCGATCATGGTGACTTTCACCCGCGGCCCGTACACCTCGAACAGCCGCTTGTGCAGCGCGCGGGACGCGCGCCGGCACTGGGATCGAACCCGCGCGATCCACCGCTGGAACGCCAGCAGGTGCGATCCCGGTGGCGGTCCCGACGCGCCGGTGCCTTGTTCCACGCGGATCGGGGCCCATTCGCCCACACAGAACGTTTCGGGGATGGGCGGGGCGATGACGGTGAAACGGCGATCGAAGGCCATGGGCGCACGAAATGAGAGGGGCGGAAACGAAACAAGTAGTTTCGATGGGGCCCGCGCCGTGTCAAGCGAAAAGTGGTTTTACAGTTGGGTCTCGGCCACATCGATCGCGCGCAGCAGGCTCATCGCCTTGTTGACGGTTTCCTCGTACTCGCTGGCGGGCACGCTGTCGGCGACGATGCCGGCCCCGGCTTGCACATAGGCGGTCTGGCCCAGCAGCACCATCGTGCGCAGGGCGATGCAGGTGTCCATGTTCCCGCCGAAATCCACATAGCCGACCGCGCCCCCGTACGGCCCGCGGCGGTGCGGTTCCAACTCGTCGATGATCTCCAT
>SXHE01000782.1 GCA_005773755.1 Planctomycetia bacterium | reverse complement strand
GGGTCGAACGGGTCGCCCACGGTCAGGTTGGCCGACGCGATCGGGCGCTCTTCGATGTTGGTGCGGATCTCGACGAGCACCGTAATCTGCAGTTGCCCGTTGCCGGCCAGCTCGATGGTGTAGGTGATGTCGAAGTGAACGTTGCTCGCGCCTTCGGGCTGCTCGATGTACGCGAGCAACTGCTGGCCGACCGGCGGCGGCTGCTCCTTGAACACCATGTCCGGGGGCGGCTGCACCGGCATCCCCCACGTGTACGACGAGAACGCGGTGTTAAGGCCGTTGGCGAAGTCGGTGCGCAGCTGGCTCTCGCGGTTGCCCTTCGTCGCCGCCTTGCTCGCGGGGGTGCCCTTCTCCGTCACCCGGAGAGAGACAACCGGCTGGTCGGCGGTCTTCACGGAATCGAGGATCCGCCCCAGACCCTTGCGCAGCACCGGGTCTTTGCCGTTGGCTTCCACGTGCGAAATGGCCGGGGTGTAGAACCGCTCCAGCCGCGCCGCCACCTGTTCGCGGTGGATCGTGTTGCGCGAGTCGACGAGGTACGCGCGCAAGATGCGCGGCTCGCACGGCTCCTTCATCACCGCGTCGTAGATCGCGTCGTCGCGCAGCGGCGGGTTGACGACGTACGCCATGAAGAAGAAGCACAGCATCCCCAGCACGAGCAGGACGATGTAGGGGATGATGGCGGGCATCGCCCGGCCCTCACGGGTCGGTTGCTCCGGCACCTCGGTGATGTCCAACTCGATCAGGTTCAGGTTGATGTTGTTCTCGGAGTCGAGCGGCTCGTGATCGTTCTTGGCGACGTACTTCGCCAGCCCGCCCAGGGTGGCCGGCTCCAGGTCGGCGCGCTCGCCGCCGTCCGGCCCGCGCGCCCAGGCCAAGTAGTTCAGGAACACCACCATCTGTTCGGCGCGAGCCTCGTTGTTGATCGTCACCGCGGTGCCGGCGCTCCCGCCCATGTTGATGTTGACGACGCTGTTGGTGTAGTTGCCGTTGTTGTAGTTGTGGGTAAAATTGGCATCGACGACCTCGTCGATGGGCGTGGCCGTGACCTGTTCGCGGTACGCTTCGTACAGGTACAGCGGGTCGGCGTAGACCCAGTTGCCGGCGATCTTGTTGTTCCCCTTGCCGGCGCGGAAGGTCGCCATGAGCAGCCAGCCGCCCAGCAGCAGGCCGCCGGTTTGGAGCATCGCGACGCCCACCGGGTCGTCGTAGATGATCCCCACCCAGGTGGTGAGCGTGAACATCAGCGTGAGGATGATGATGATCGGCCCCATAATGCAGCCGCACCCGGGGAGCGCGTCGGACGTGGCGACGAACACACCGGGCGACCCCAACCCCTCGCTGTCGCGCACCGCGACCAGATAGTCGTGGGTGGCGTCGTCGAGCTCTTCGAAGTTGAACGTGGTGGACATGCGGACCCTCGAAGCGTCGAAAGTCGATCAGTCGGAAGTCGTAAAGTCGGAGCCGTGGTAAGGGTATCAGGGCGCGCGGCCCTCCGCCAGAGGGTCGTGGGCGCGACTTTCGGGCCGCTCACACCACGATCTGGTGGGGTATGAAGCGGCTCGTGTTGCCGGTAATCATGGAGGCGTCTTCGCGGATGCCCATGCCGCACGACTCGCCGTTGACGATCCAGCTCCCGATCACCGGGTACCGGCCCTCGTGCGGGCGCAGTTCGGCGGCGAGCTGCTGGTACACGCACGGCCCGCCGTACGGCCCGCTGGTGCTCTGGGCGATGCGGCCGTCGATCACCACCTCGATGTTCGCGCCCTCGCGGGCGTGGATCGGCTTCTTGACGTAGCTCCCGGCCGGCAGCGGGTCGAACGACGCGGGCAGCAGGAACGGGCTGTCCGGGTGCCGCTCGTACAGCATCGGCAGGATGCTCTTGCAGCTCAGGATCATCTTCCACGCCGGCTCGACCCACTTGGTGTTCGCGATCAGGATGTTCGGGCCGTACTCCTCGTTGACGAGCCACTCCCACGGGTACAGCTTGAACAGCCGGTGGATCGGGAACCCGGTGCTGTCCACGAAGCACCGCCGGGGGCGGTCCCAGCCGACCTCGCGCAGCGGGATGAACGCGGTCTTCGCCCCGGCCTGGATCGCCACGTCGCGCATGTACTCGACGGTGATGTAGTCTTCCGGCGATTCCAGTTCGTCGGTCAGTGAGGTGAAGTGGATCGGGCCGCCGTCGCGCTTGAGTACGGCCTTCCAGGAGTCGATCAGGTGCTCGTGAATGTAGTTGTACTGGTCGCCGCGCGCGTCCACGTCTTGGAGCCACATCCACTGCGCGACGCTCGCCTCGACGAGTGCCGTTGGCGTGTCCGCGTTGTACTCCAGCATCTTCGGCGCGCCGACCCCGTCGAACGCCAGATCGAACCGGCCGTACACGGTCGGCTCGTCGGCCTCCCACGACTTGATGACGTACTCGTGGAACTGGTCGGGGATCATGAACAGGCCGAAAAGCCGCTTGTCGACGACCTCTTGCACGAGGTCGAGACACATCTTATGCAGCGCGTTGGTGGCCTCTTTGATCCGGTCGATTTCGTACGGGGTGAACTGGTAGAAGACGGACTCGTCCCAGTACGGCTCGTCGCGGATGGTGTGGTAATAAAGGCCGAACTCTTCGACCCGCTTCTGCCAGTTCGGGCGTGGGTCGATGGCGACGCGGCGCATGGTGCTTGCCCCTGTGAGGCGACCGGCCCGGTCGGAACGGTGGGCGGTCGGCCGGCGAGACGGAGGGACCGAGAAGTGTGGGCGGGGCGCGGAAAAGGCCGGAGCGGGTCGGCGGCGCGGTGCTGGCACCACACCCGCCGTCCGGCACCGGCCGCTCGTTGCGGGGCCGCTGGATCAGCTACCGCCGCCGCCGCTGACGCGCCCGCCGATGGAGCTGAACCCGCCGCGGGACACGCTCGCCATCGCGGGGGAGCGGCCACCGGTCGTGGAAGACGACCCGCCACCGAAGTGGCCGATGAAGATGAAGCCGCCGCCGGAGCGAGTGCGGCCACCGTTGTCGTTGCCGCCGACGCGCTTGCGGGCCTGCTCTTCGGCCTTCTTGTCGAAGTCCCGCTCCGGCCACATGAAGTAGCCCGTGGTCAGAAGACCGGCACCGAG
>SXHE01000078.1 GCA_005773755.1 Planctomycetia bacterium | reverse complement strand
GCGCCCATGTCCCAGCCGAGCGAGCGCCGGGCGTCCCGGTCCGGGGTGCCGACGTAGAACCTGCGCCCCTTGCGGTGTTCGGCGGCGAACCGGGCGATCCGCTCGTCGGTCGCGACCTCGTGGATCAACTTGTTCAGCGGGGCGGTGTCCGCGAGCGCTTCGGAGAGCAGCGAGGGCAGGATGCGGTTCCGCTTGTAGATGTCCGAGTTGCGGAGCGTGGTGTAGCACCGCCGAAGCTCGCCGTCTTCGGACGAACCGAGGAACGCGAACGCGCCGATCAGCGCGCCGGTACTGATGCCGGTGACGACGTCGAACTCCGGGCGCGTGCCGGTCGCGGTCCAGCCGGCGAGCACGCCGGCCGGGTACGCGCCGTAGGAGCCGCCGCCGGTGATAATGAGGATGCGCTTGCGCGGGAATTGGGCCGCGGGCTTGACCGCGGCTTTCGCGCGATCGGCGAAGGCGAGCAGGTCTTCGGTGCGGATCGTGCTGCGCCCGGCTTCTTGGGCCTCAACGTCGAGCCACCCGACCGACGCTTTGAGTTCGGCCGTTGTGCGCCCGCCACCGCCGCGCCCGCCGAGCCGCTTGAACGAGAGCCCGTCGCCCACGGCGCTGGGGCTTGAGCACCCGAGCGCGGCAGCGAACAGTCCCGCGCACAGACATGCCAGGGCCCACGGCCGCGGTTTGCGGACCATTTCGATTTCCCCCACAATTCCCCCTCAGAACTGAGGGGGATAACGTGAGGGCCGAACGGCCGCAAGTCGGGTTCGGCGCGCGATTTTACTTCCGGTGCCGGATCCGGGAACGCATCCGCCGCTTCTTCCGACCCACTTTCCGCCGACCGGTTCCGCGCCGCCTGCCCATGTTCCCGCTCCTGAAGCCAGTGTGTTGCTGGGGGTTCTGATTCGGTTGGAAGCGGAGATTTTACGTTGCTTGTGTGTAGGTGACAAGTACCCAACTGGCCCGCACAACCGGTGCGACGTGCACAGGCCGGAAACCGCGTGCGGCTTCTCGCGCCGATACCGAATCTCCGGGTTGCGCGCGAGCGAACATCCGGGCACGTTACCACAGCGCGCTGGGAAAGCCGTGACCCAGGACACTCGAACCGCGTTAGGGTTGTCCGCTTTCCGGTCGGGCCATATACTTTCTTCTCATTTGGCACGGAACGGGCGGGCGCGGATGCGGTTCCATCTGATCGACCGAATCGACCGCTGGGAACCGGGCAAGTCGCTCGCGGCGACCAAGTACCTCGCCCTCGGGGAAGAGTACCTCGCGGACCACTTCCCCCAGTTCCCGGTCATGCCCGGGGTGCTGATGCTCCAGGCGTGCGTGGAAGCGGCGGCGTGGCTGTGGCGCACGACCACGGATTTCCAGCACCCGGTGATCGTACTCCGGGAGTTGAAGAGCGCGAAGTACGGCACATTCATGCTGCCCGGCCGGCGGATGGACGTGACCATCGAACTGACGAAAACGGACGCCGCGGCGGGCACCGCGACGTTTAAGGCCAAAGGCGCGAACGACGCGGGCGAGGCGACCGTCACCGCGATCTTCACCCTGCACGGCTACGCACTGGCGGCCCGCGGCCCGGCCGGGGTTGCCGCCGATGCGAAGTTGATCGAACACTGGAAGACGCGCTGGGCGCTGCTGACCGGGGAGTTGAGGGCGTCACGTTAGCCACGAGCCGAAGGCGAGCGCGAAGAGAGAAGAAGGAAGAAGATGCTGCTGAACGACCAAATTGCGCTGGTGACGGGCGGGAGCCGCGGGATCGGCAAGGGGATCGTGCTCGCGCTGGCGCGCGAGGGCGCGAAGGTCGCCTTCGTCTATCACAGCAACACAGACGCCGCGACCGCCCTGGAACAAGAGGTCGCCGCGGCCGGCGGGGTCGCGAAGGGGATTCAGGCGGACGTGGCCGACCCGAAGGCCGCCGACGCCGTGGTGCAGACTGTTCTGGCGGAACACGGGCGACTTGATATTCTGGTCAACAACGCCGGTGTCATCCGCGACACCCTGTTCCTGAAAATGAGTGCCGCCGACTGGGACACGGTCATCGGCACCAACCTGAACGGGACCTTCGCCTTCTGCAAAGCGGTTTCGCAGCAGATGGCGTTCAAGCAGCGGTCCGGGCGGATCGTGAACGTGTCCAGCGTGGCCGCCGAGTTCGTGAACAAGGGTCAGGCCAACTACGCGGCCAGCAAGGGCGCGGTGAACAGTTTCACCCGCGTACTGGCCGCGGAACTGGGCGCACGCAACGTCCTGGTGAACGCCGTCGCCCCCGGCTTCATCACGACCGACATGACGGCCGTGGTGCGCGGTAAGGCGCAGGCGGTGGGGATGGACCTCGAAAAGCAGATCCCGGTGAAGCGGCTCGGCACGCCCGAAGACATCGCCGCGGTGGTGGTGTTTCTGTGCAGCCCGGCCGCGGCGTACGTTACCGGGCAGGTGATTACCGTGGACGGTGGCCTCAGCCTCGGTGCCGTGTCCGGCTGACCGACCGGCTGGAGAATCCAGACATGACTAACGACGAAATCTTCGCGAAGGTTCAGAAAACCCTCGTGGAAGCCCTGAGTGTCGATGACGATCAGGTCACGCCCGCCGCGCGGCTCAAAGCCGACCTCGGCGCGGAGTCCATCGACTTCCTCGACATCGTGTTCCGACTCGAGAAGCAGTTCGGGATCACCATCCCGCGCGAAGAACTGTTCCCCGAGTCCATCTTCCAGGGCGACGCCACCTACGTCGCCGGCGGCAAGATCACACAGACCGGGCTGGCGGCGCTCGAAAAGCAGATGCCCTACGCCGACCTCGCCGAGTTCAAGAAGGACCCGCGGATGGACAAGGTCGAAGACCTGTTCACCGTGCAGTTGCTCGTGAACTACCTCGACATGCGCGTGAAGCGGATTTAAGGCGGGCACACGACAATGCGCTGGACCTGGATCGACCGGTTCGCGAGCTTCGAGTCGGGGAAGACGGCGACCGCGGTGAAGAACCTCAGCTTGGCCGAGGACCACTTCGCGGACCACTTCCCCGGCTTCCCGGTCATGCCGGCCCCGCTCGTCCTCGAAGGGCTGGCCCAGACCGGCGGCATCCTCGTCGGTGAGGCCAACCGGTTCGAGAAGAACGTCGTGCTCGCGAAGATGAACGCGAAGTTCCACCGCGACGCGATGGCCGGCGAGCAACTCACGTACACAACGACACTCGTGGCTCTGAACGAGACCGGGGCGCAGGTCAGCGCCACCGCCCACAGCGGCGGGGAGCTGGTCGCGGAAGCCGACATCATGTTCGCCCACGTTACGGCCGCGCAACTGCCGCCCGGCCTGCCCGATGCGAAGTTCGTCTTCCGTGGGGAACTGACCCACCTGTTGCGCGCTGCGGAAGCGGTCAGCAAACCGAAGGCGACGAACTGACCGTTTGTGGCCCGGCGACAACCGAATCACACGGAAGCCCCACCGGGGGCTTCCCGCGTTTATCCGCCACCCCGACAACCCAAATTATCCGCGCTACTGGACCTTCCCCCGCTTGTTAAACCTGCTCGACCGCGGAGTGGGATTCGAGCGGCCGGCCCGAATACACTAACACTTAAGTTGTCGGTCGGCTCGCGCGCCGAACGGACCGGGCGCGGGCCGCGAACTTCCGAGGACTCTCGACCGTGTGGCCGACATGGTAAGCACCCCCCGTCGCCTCGTCCTGACCGGCCTGGGCGTACTCAGCCCGATCGGTTCGTCCCCGGATGCGTTCTGGGACGCGCTGCTCGCCGGCACTTCCGGCGTGCGCCCGCTCACTCTCATCGACGCGACCGAACTGCCCACCCGCATCGGCGGCGAGGTGCAGAACTTCTCCGCCAAAGCCCTCATCGACAAGAGCTACCGTAAGACGCTCAACGCGATGGCCCGCACCGTCGAACTCGGCGTCATCGGCAGCACGCTCGCCATGCAGAGCGCGGGGCTGGCGAAGGGGGCCGTGAACCCGCACCGCAGCGGCATCGAGTTCGCCTCGCTCATGGGCGCGACCGAACTCAACGACATGGCCGCCGCGTCGAAGCTCTCGGCCCCGAACGGGGACGCGGTCAGCTACGAGATCTGGGGCCGCGACGGGCTGAAGGAGATCACGCCCGTCTGGATGCTCCGCTACCTGCCGAACATGCCCGCGTGTCACAGCACGATCCTGTACGACATGCAGGGGCCGAGCAACACGCAGATTCCTGGCGACTCCGCCGGG
>SXHE01000781.1 GCA_005773755.1 Planctomycetia bacterium | reverse complement strand
GTTCCAGTTTCACGGACTGTTCGAACTCCTTCTCGCCGAACTTGGTCTTCCACTTCCAGGTGCCGGTGGGGTCGTCCTTATCGGCCGCGTGAACGGTGGCGAGCAGGCCGAACATGCCCAGCAGGAACCCGGCGAGCGCGAGCTTCTTCATCGGACCATCCCCGTTGTGCGACCGGCAGAAAGGGCGGGCGTCCCCGGACGCGCGCTCCCGACCGCGGCGCTGTTCTACGCCCGGCCGGTGCGGGGGCAAGCACGACCGGCTATAATGCCGTCACTTCGGTTCCGGGCGCGTTTTCGCAAATCTCCGCCCGCGCGGAGCGAATGGACTCTACTGAGGGAGCCGTGTGCCCCCCGGCGAGGGGTTTGTGATGGCCGCGATGAAGTTCACCTATCGGTCCGGGCAGCGACCGCTCGACGGCTACTCGCTCAAGCGCGGGGTCGGCCAGGGCGCGTTCGGCGAGGTCTACTTTGCCGTCAGCGATGCCGGAAAGGAGGTCGCGCTCAAACTGCTGCGCGGCCACACCGACGCCGAGCTTCGCGGCGTGTCCCACTGCCTCAACCTCAAGCACCCCAACCTCGTCCACTTGTATGACCTCCGCACCGATGCCCGCGGCGACCAGTGGGTCGTCATGGAGTACGTGTTCGGCGAGTCGCTCGCGGGCGTCATCAACAAGCACCCGACCGGGCTGCCGCGGGACGTGATCCGCGAGTGGTTCGCGGCGCTGGCCCGCGGGGTCGGCTACCTGCACAACCAGGGCGTCGTCCACCGCGACCTGAAGCCGGCCAACATCTTCATCGAACACGGACACCTGAAGATCGGCGATTACGGCCTGTCGCGCCGCATCAGCGGGAGCGAGGGCGGCGACCTGTCGCGCGGGGTCGGCACGCCACACTACATGGCCCCGGAGATCAAGAACGGCAACTACACCGCCAGCATCGACGTGTACGCCTGCGGCATCATCCTGTACGAGATGGTGAGCGGCGTCCGCCCGTTCGACGGCGAGACCCCGCTCGAAGTGCTGATGAAGCACTACATCGACGCCCCGGACCTGACCAAGCTCCCGGCAGCTTACCGCGGGGTGATCGGCAAGGCGCTCGAGAAGGACCCCACCAAGCGCTACGCGACCGTGAACGAGTTGGCAAAAGCCGTGGAGGAGATGTTCGGCTCGCGCCGCGAACCGGTGTTTCCGCCCGTTCCGCCGCCACTGCCGCCGAGCCTGACGCCGTCGTTGCCGCGGTCGAAAGAGCCGTCCACGATGGTCGATCTGCCGCCGGGCGCGGTGCTGCCGGTCGGAATCCCCATCGTGCGGCCGGCGGCGAAGCCCGCCGCGCCGCTGCCCGTGTCCGGCCCGCTGCCGGTGGCCGTGCGCGACCGGCTCACCGAACTCGCGGGGGCGTTCGTGCTCACGCCGCTGGTGACCGCCGCCTGCACCGCGCCGTGGGCCGTGTTCCAGTCGTCCGTACAGTGGACGCTCCTGGCCCGCGTGTTCCTGCTCTCGACGGTGCTCGCGTGGGCCGTGGTGCTGATCGGCCGGTTGCCGAAGCGGAGCGAGAGCAACCCGTGGGGCCGGCGCGCGATCCAGTTCGTGGTCGGGGTGTGCGTCGGCGCGCTCGCGTTCTGGCTCGACGGTTGGGCGCTGCCCACCAGCGCCGCGAACGAGAGCAGCCGCGACCTGGTGCTGTTCAAGCACCGCATCACCGAGGGCACGCTCTCGACCGGGATGCGCTACCTGTTCTACTTCGGGCTGACGGTCGCGCTGTGCCGCTGGTGGCGCGTGACCGACCCGAAGCGCCGCGAGCGGGTCCGGTTCTTCCCGCTGTTCGCGGTCGGGTTCTGGGGCGCGGTGTTCCTGTTCTTGTGGCCCACCGAGTCCGCGCCGCTGATGCTCGGCGTGTCGGTGCTGGTGATCGCGAGCGTGGCGTCGCAAGTGGCCAGCCCGTGGACCGGACCGCCGCTGAAAGGGCGCGCGTGATGTGGGTTTTCTGTAGCCGGCCTCTGTGGGGCCGGAGCTACGCGAGTCGTTCCGCTTCCGGGAGCACAGGCCCCCGGTTACAGTAGAGCAAGAAGGAGATGACCCATGCGAATCGCGACGCGAACCATCCTCTGCCTTGCGGCGGTCGGGCTGTGCGTCGCGCTCGTCGGGTGCGGCACCAAGCCCGCTCCGAAACCGGCCGGCGGCGGGTCCACCACCAGCAAGGCGGAGAAGGCCCGCAAGGACGCCGAACAGCTCGCGCTGAGCGGCGTAAGCGGCGGCGCGACCGCGCACGCCAAAGCCGATCCCACCGCGACCGTGCGCCACGACACCGGCTTCAAAGTTGTGATCGATCCGGGCGGGCCGGGCACCGCGATGAAGGGATCGTCCAACACGGTCGCGAAAGCCGGGCCTGCACCCGCGGCCAAAGGGCCGACGACCGTACCGCGCCCCGGCTGGCTGGTCCGCGAGCGAGTGAAGAGCACGATCCCCTACGCGACCGAGGCCGAGGCCGAGGAAGACGCGCTGACCCTGGCGCGCGAGGTGGTGGAGCGCAAGCTCGCCGAACTCGACCCGCCCGTGAGATACAAGCCGTCGCTCGGCGC
This sequence comes from Planctomycetia bacterium, assembly GCA_005773755.1. Classification (GTDB taxonomy): domain Bacteria; phylum Planctomycetota; class Planctomycetia; order Gemmatales; family Gemmataceae; genus Gemmata. Next base: position 2,636 of record SXHE01000781.1, on the reverse strand, counting down.
GGTGAAGAACGAGTTCGTCCGCAAGGACAGCCGCGCCGTGCGCCAACCGGACGCGGCCGAGCGCGACGCCTTCGCCCAGTACGGCGTGACCGGCAACCTCGTGTACGTCGAGTACGACATCGAAGTGACCGCGGACCAGGTGCGCGACCTCCGATCCCTGGAGCGCGTCTCGGCCGGGTTGCGGGTGATGGGCATGTTGTTCGCGGTGGTGCTGGCGGGCTTCCTGTTCCTCCGCGCCGACGAGTGGACGAAGGGCTACCTGACGAGCTGGCTGGCGCTGGGCGCGGTGGCCCTGGCCGGCGGTGCCGCCGCCGCCTTCGTCTTCGTGTAACCGGTAGAGGTTCCAATGGGCAACGCTGGCATGTGGGCGACGTACGCGCTGATCGCCGCGCTCGCGGTGGTGCCCGTGCTTCTGGCGTCCCTGAGTACTTGGCGGCCGTGGGAGATCATCGCGCTCGTCGCGCTGCTCGCCCCCACTGGTGCCGCCGCGGCGTGGGCGTGGGCGTGGTACACCGCTCGCGTTCGGCAGATCGAGCTTGCCGCGCTGTCGTCCGACGACCAAGCGGCCCGGCTCCTGGGTGAGGCCCTCGGTCGGTGCGGCTCGGTCCTCACGGGCGCGTTGTCCAAAGAGGTGTGGGACGCTTTTGCGAGCCTACCGAGCGAGTCGAAACGGGCGCTGGCCCTGGCGATCACCGGGTTCGTGACCGATTCCGACCAGTCCGAGACGTTCGGCTTCGGTGCCCAGTTGGTCGGGATCGTGCGCGGGTTCCGCGGTCCGGTCGCGGTGCCAGAAATCGCGTCCGACGAGCAGGCCGCCCGCGCGTTCGGCGACGCCCTCGGTCAGTGCGTCAGGCACCTCAACACCGTGGCCGCGCGGGAACTCTGGGACACGTTCGCGGCCCTTCCTTCCGAGGCGAAACGCGAGCTGGCGAGCGCGCTGTCCGGGTTCGTCGCGACCGCGGACCTGGACCACGGCGGCGACATCGGCAAGCACCTTCTCGCCCTCGCGCACTCGTTCCAACTGGCCCCCGAACCCGCACACGCACCATGACAACCGAATCCGACCGGCTGCTGATTACCCGCGTGCGCAAGAACGACCAGTCCGCCTGGGCGGAACTGGACAAGCGCTACCGCGGCCGGCTCACGGCCTATGTCCGCCGCCGGCTCAAGGACCACGCCTCCGTCGAGGACGTGGTGCAGGAGACGTTCATCGGGTTCAACAACAGCCTCGTCAACTACGACGACAAGCGCGACCTGCAGACGTGGCTGTTCACCATCGCCGCGCACAAGGTCACGGACCAGCTCCGCAAGATGGGCCGACTCCGCTACCAGACCGGCACCGACTCGGACGAAGAGGTGATGGTGCAATCCGCCGACGACCGGCAGCGGGTCGCGTCCAGCCTCGCGCGCAGCGCCGAGCGCCGCGAGCGCGAAGAGGACGCGCTGGGCCAGGCGCTCCGCGATCTGGTGCGCGACCTCCAGGCGAAGGGCGAGTGGTCGAAGGTGATGGCCCTCGAACTGCTCTACGTGAAGGGCTGGGGCAACGCCGAGGTCGCGGCGAAAGTGAAGCGCTCGGAGCAAGACATCGCCAACCTCAAGTTCCAGGCCAAGAAGCGGCTCCACGACGCGCTGACCTCCGCGAACCTCTCCCCGGCGGTGTTCCCGGAATTGCAGTCGGACTGATGGGAGATGGGGTGAAGGGGTGAGAAGGACAAAGCGTTGGTGCCTTGTCTTTCTCACCCCTTCACCCGCTCACCCCTTCTCCTCGATTTGACCCGCCCCCGTCCGCGTGCTACCCGTTAGTGGTGGGGCGGACTCGCGCCCCGCTGCCGTCGGATCACCGGGTTCCCCCACCCCATGTTCGCTACGACTGCCCCCAGTCTCGATTCGACCCTGCCCGGGGCCACGCGCCGCCGGCACTGGGCGCAACCGGACGTGAAGTCGCACACGCTCGTCGTACTCACGTTCGAGCGGCTCCACCTCGCGCCGCTCGCCGGCACGCCGAAGCCCGAAATCATCGCCGGCCTCGTCGGGGGCGACGACCTCGACGACCTGCTCGGGCCGTACGCGGTGACCGTCGATCTGATCGCGGTGCGCGACGTGAAACTCGACCTGCTCACCAACTCGCTGCTGGTCGAATACGAGAAGGGCGGGCTGAGTACCGCGTGCGTGCGGATCGTGTTCGCGACCGCGGAGACCGCCGACGCCTGCTTCACCAAACTCTGGCGGCGGCTCGGCGAGGGGTACAAACTTCGGCCGTACACGCGCGACGCTTGGGCCGCGGCCCGCACCCCGCTCACGCTGCTGATCGGCGTGCTGCTCGTCACCGCGGCGCTGGCGCTGGCGCTGAGCGTGGTCGAGGACATGGCCTCGGCGCGGGCCGCGCAGCGAATCGGCGGGTTGGACGGCGCGAAGGCGCTGCCCAAGTCGCCGCTCGAAGCCCTGACCGGGTGGATGGACTGGCGCGCGGTGTGCGCCGTCGGTGGCGCGGCGGCGGCCGGCGCGCAGGTGTGGCTGTACCGTCGGCTCACGCGCCCGCCGGCGTCGCTGGAACTGATGCGCGGCTCCTAGGCGAACGGCCGGTGTCAGCCGGCCGGTGCTCCCGCGTTGCCCTCACCGGCCGTCTGACACCGGCC
>SXHE01000077.1 GCA_005773755.1 Planctomycetia bacterium | reverse complement strand
CAACCGGGACCACCACTCATAGCGTGCTGACCGTCGCCTTGGAAACCGTGGTTTTCCTTCAATTCAATGCGTGGGTGCAGGAATGAGAGCCCAGAGGATGTCCGCGTAGGCGGCGCGGTCGTCGGCCTTCTTCTCGATGTGGCCGACGAGGATCGCGAGTTCGTCCTTCAGCGGCTCGCGCGACAGCGCCACGAGGTACAGGTCGCGGAGTTTCTCCGCGTGCGTGCGCTTGTCGGCGATGAGCTTCGTCAGCCGCTCGCCCGGCGTCGCCTTCGGCCCGGCGTTCGGGTTCGGTTTCGCCTTCGGGTCGGTCTTCGGGGCCGGGGGCGGCGCGCCAATCTTCGCGAGCAGTTCCTCCGAGTTCATCAAGAGGAGGGCTTGCGCGAGGTTGGCGTCGGAGTTGCGCTCGCACTCGCAGGCGCTCGCCCCGTCTGGGCGGCCGAAAACGCTGAGGAAGTACGAATCAGATTGGTTATCGGGCAGTTGCACGGCCCGCGTGCCGGCCGGAACGCCGCGGAACGGTGTCTTCGCCAACGCGACCGCGTCGATGGCGTCGAGCAGCACCTCGGCGTTCAGGCGCCGCGTGTAGAAGCGGGCGAAGTGCTGCTTGTCGTTCGCGTTGTGGTCGTTCGGAGTACTGCTGAGGCGGTACACGTTCGACGTGCAGATCAAGCGGACGAGCTTCTTCATGTCATACTTGTCTGCGACGAACCGCTTCGCGAGCGCGTCGAGGAGTTCGGGGTTGCTCGCCGGGTTCGTTGCGCTCATGTCGTCTTCGGGATCGACCAGCCCGCGACTGAAGAAGTGCTTCCAGTAGCGGTTCACGAGTGTGCGCGCGAAGTACGGGTTGTCGGTCGCGGTGACCCAGTCTGCGAGTTTCTCGCGTGGGTCGGCGTCATCCGAGAGCGCGAACGGCTTGCCGTCGAGACCGGCGGGGAAGAGCTTCGCGTTCGTCCGCGGGTGCGGCATCGTCGCGGCCCCGGTCTTGAGCACGACGGTCAGAGGCTTGCCCGGCGTGTCGGGGATGTTCTTCTTGGGGTCGCCCTTCTTGAGAACCGTCGCGAGTTGCACATCGGTGCGAGCGAACGCCGCGGCGAGGCTCCAGTAGTCGGCCTGTGTCCAGCGGTCGTGCGGGTGATGGTGGCACTTCGCGCACGCGACCCGCTGGCCCAAGAACAGTTGCGCCACGTCTTCGGCGAGGTTCGCGGGATCTTTCAACTCGCGGTACCACACCGCTCGCGGGTTGTCGTCCACGGGACCGGTCGCGGTGAGCAGTTCGCGAACGAACGCGTCGAACGGCTTGTTCTCTTTGATCCCATCGCGAATCCAGGCGTGGAACGCGACGTTCGGCTTCGCGTCCTCGGTCGGCGCGTTGCGCCTGTTGCGGAGCAGCGCCGACCACTTGTTCGCGAAGTAGTCCGCGTAGTCCGGTGCATCGAGCAGGCGGTCGATGAGCTTCTCGTACTTGTCAGCTCCTTGAGCTTTAGCGAACGCTTCCGCTTCTTCCTTCGTGGGCAGTCGGCCGCAAATGTCGATGGTCGCACGGCGGAGGAACGTCGCGTCGTCGCACAACTCCGAAGGGGGCAACCCGAGTTCTTTCAGTTGCTTGAAGACGAGTTCGTCGGCCACGGTCTTCGCGGGCGGCAGTTTAGTGACCGGGGTTCCGAACGGAATCGTGATCCGCGCGACGGCGACGGCGTCCATGTAGCGCGCGGTGAGTGTGGCCGAACCGGATTGCTGCTTCGCGGATGCGAGGCCGTTGGCGTCCACGGCGAGGAGTTCCGCGGGGCCGGCTTCCAGCACCGCGAACCGGGTCACGTCGCGCTTCGAGCCGTCGCGGAAGTGCGCGACGACCGACGCCTGCAACTTCCCGCCGCGAGCGAGAACCGTGCCGGCGGGCTGCACCTCGATGCGGTCGAGGCTCGGTGCGCTCGCGGGGGTCGGCCGCGCGCCTTCGGTCACCCACCGCTTCAGCAGTTCGTACGCGTCGGATTTGGTGTCGAGCCGCTTACCGCCGGCGTGGGGAACGGAGCCGGTCGCCTTGAGCAATAGAAGGCTCTGCGCCGGGGCCGCGGTGAACACCCGCCGGCCCCGGGCTTCCTTCACGATGTACTCGTAGTCGTCCTGTGGCTCGAAGCCGAACAGCGACAGTTTGAACCCGTTTTGCCCCTCGGCCTTGCCGTGGCACCCACCGGTGTTGCACCCCAACTTCGTGAGTACCGGCACGACTTCCGTCGTGAAACTAACGGGCGCCGGTTCCGCGGCGACGGAGTCCGGTGCGAACAGCGCAAGCGCGACGAGAGCGGAAAGGACCGGGCGCGAGGACATTGGCAGACTCGCGAGGAGTGTCGGAAACCGGCGGGAGTTCGGCGGGGGGGCGGAGTTCACCCAGCATCGGAACCCCACCTGCGCGGGGGTCCAGACACAGCTTACCACGCGAGCCGTGTGTCTGCACGAACGGGTCGGCGGGGTTCGGGAAAGTAACTTAACGGGCCACTCGATGTTCGACCTCGTCACCGGCTCTCGCTCCCGGCTCTGCGACGGAAGTTCGCGGCGCGATTTCCTCCGCGCCGGGCTGTTCGGCCTCGGCGGGCTTGGCCTCGGAAACAACCTGCGCGCCGCCGACCCCGCGGCCGGCTCGTTCGT
>SXHE01000780.1 GCA_005773755.1 Planctomycetia bacterium | reverse complement strand
TCTTGCCCGTTCCCGGCGGGCCGACGAGCAGCACGCCCTTCGGCACCTGCGCGCCGATGCGCGTGAACTTCGCCGGGTCTTTCAGGTACTCGACCATCTCGGTCAGCTCGCGCTTCGCGTTCTCCATGCCGGCCACGTCGTCGAACGTGATCCGGCCCTTGCCCTTCTCGTACCGCTTGGCCGGGCTGCGGATGTAGTTGTTCACGAACCCGCCGCCCATCGGGTCGCGCATCTTGGGCAGGATGAACAGCACGAACAGCGCGATCAGGCCGAACGCGACGAGCAGTTGCAGCAGCAGCGGCCCGAGCCACGGGGTCGGCTCCTCGCGCCGGTTGATGGTGACGCGCGCCGGTTCCGTTTCGCCCTTCTTCTTCACCTCGTCGCGGTACTTCTGGTCGGCCTTCTCGACCTCGGCGATGAACGGCCCGCGGTCGTTCGAGGGCGGCAGGAACACCGCGAACCGCCCGCCCTTGCCCAGGTTCAGGTCTTTGGCGAGTTCGGAGTTCGGGTCGCGCACTTCACCTTCGGCCCGGTCGGAACCGAGGAGGGTGACGGTTTTGAGTTCGCCCGCGTCGAGCAGCACCTTGAACTTGGAGTAGTCGATCTCGCGGTAGCGGTTGCTGCTGAAGGCGAGGAACGCGAACGCGACCACGCCGAGCACGATGAGGGCGATCCACCCGCCGGGCAGCAGCGAGTTGGCCCGTTTGGACCCGGTCGGCGGCTGCGGCCCGCTCGCCGCGGGCGGGGTCGGTGGTGTGGGCGGGGGTGCGTCTTGTTGTGACATACCGGATCCTCGGCGCGGGGCGTCGTGCCCCCGCGCGGGGTGTGGTGTCGCGACGGAATGAGTGCCGGCCCCGCGCGCGGCGGAACCGGGCGTGATGGTATTGTACGGCGACGGTACGGGGGAAGGTAACTTCTGTGGGCCGTGAGGAACTGCGCGGACACGCGCAACCGGTCGGCCCACCGCAGGCACCGGCCGCACCGATTACCACCCCAAACGTTGACCGACACGCGGTTCGGCGTTAGCATCGCGGGGAGAAATACCCGTGTTAGGCCGACTGGGATAACCATAAGTTCGGCGGCGGAGGGCGCTCGGATGCCGAGAGGCCGCAGACGGTTCGTCGTACTCGGTCTGACGGCGCTGCTCGCGGTTGGCGGTCTGAGAACCGGCTTCCGGGCGCTCGACAGCTACCTCGACCCGTTCGATGACCGCCCGTTCGACCCGGTGGCGTGGGCGGCTGCGGACGGGAATGAACGGGACCGTGGCCCGATGGCAAGAGACGCCTTCCGCCACCTGCCCGCTGGTACGCCCAAAGACCGGGTGTGGGAGTTGCTTGGAGAGCCGCAGCCGGTGAGACGCGATCCGAGAGGGCCGGTGGACGCATACGGGAACCGTCTGCAGCACCCAGAGACGTGGGCGTACTGGCTGGGGTGTTGGAGCGGGCTGGGTCCATATGGGTTCGACGCCGCGTTCCTGTACGTCCACTTCGGCCCCGATGGCCGAGTGGTCGCCACCGAGATTACCGGCGGGTAGCGTCGCGGGGCGTCCGCAGAGCAGGTCGAACCGTCTGCTGAAGCAGACGGCGGGGAACGACGAGTTTCGTGACCACATTTCACCCGACCCTGCCGCCACGGATCGGTGTCGTTCGGCGTGGGAGGGCTTCGCGGTGGTGCTGTACCGGCCCGTGGGGTTGCGGGAACTCGAACTGATCGCCGCGTCGGGCTGGCGCGAGTACCCGCCGCGGTTCGCGTGGCAGCCGATCGTCGACCCGGTCGTCACGCGCGAGTACGCCCGCGCCATCGTGACCGAGTGGAACAGCAAGGAGTCGGAGGCCGGGCACTGCGGGTTCGTGACCGCGTTCGACATCGATGACGGGTTCGCGGCCCGCTACCCGGTGCAGCAACTCGGCGGCGGCCCGATCTACCGGGAGTTGTGGGTGCCGGCCGCCGAGTTGTCGGAGTTCAACGCCCACATCCGCGGCCCGATCTGGGTGGTCGAGTCGGTCTACGGCGCGGGGTTCGCCGGCGAGGTGGACCCGGCTTCCGGTCTGCCAATCAGCGTGGTCCGCGCCGGTCGCCAAGACGCCGCCCCAGCCGCTACAGCAGACCCGGCCACGTAAATAGTTCTTCACTGCTCACCGGCTTGCAGTCGTCGCGAGTTTGCATCGCGGCCGGACCGGTGAGCTTTCTGTTCGGTGGCGGAAGCGATACCCAGGGGGCTACGTTTGGCGACGACAACCGACTTGCTGACTGTCTCGCTCCTGGTGGAGCAGAACCCGGCAGAGGTCACCGGGGTGCCGTTTTTCCTTCGGGCCGACGAACAGATTCGCAAGGCCGTCCTGGCCGCCGTCGCGGCCATACTGAGCGAGCGGCCGGACGTGCGGGTCGAGTGGGTCTCATCGTCCATCGTGCCGCTCGACGGCAAGCCGGCGGTCGGGCGGTGTGCGGTGTGCAACTGCTGGGTGTACGACGCGGAGAACGTCACCGACCAGACCCCGACACGGATCAGTTGCGGGGCGGTGGTAGACGGGCGGTATCGGTGCGATGAGCACCTGCCGCACGGGCACCCGCTGTGCTTCGCGGGCCGCGGGTACGACGGGCCGGTGCCGGATGCTGAGGTGTAGCGGGAAGGCGGCTGGCATCCCCCGGACGCCGAACCAGCCGCCACAGCAGACCCGGCCACGTAGGTTGCCACCGCGGGCCGGTGGGTTTCTTCGTTCGAGCTGAGGGCGCAGGATGCACATTCTTCGCGTGGCGACGGTGTACGAGCCGGATGTGGACGCGCTCCCGGTCGACTTCCGCGCGGTGCTCACCGATCAGGACGTGGGGGCGATCCGCGGCGGCGCGGAGTTCTTCGCCACACTCGCCGACGCCGACTCACCGCCGTGGCTCCGCACGATGCTTGCCGCGTGCGCCGCGAGCGGCTACGAGTTGCAGTTCTACGCTTCCAACAGCACCCCGTACCGGCCGTACTTCCGGTTCCACAATCTGGGCGCGGCCGTCAGCCTGCCGCGAACAGGGCCGCTGCGCCCCGACGTGCCGCCGTTCCTCCGCCGCCTGTACGGGGTGATCGGGGCGTTTCAGGAGAACGCCTTCGACATGGCCGGCGGGCTGCACCCCGGCGACGGGCTCATCCCATTGTCCGAGACCGGCATGTGGGTCGAGCCGGGTGGCCCCATCGACCCGACCGTCGCGATCCCGTTCCTGGAAACCTTCTCCGGCAGTCAGCTCTGCTACCTCCCGGACGGCCGCGGGGCGTGGCTGGAGGCGTGCCAGTTGCGGCCGGTCGAGAGCCTGGAACAGGAGGTCGCGCGGTACTTCGAGGCGCTGCTCGAAGGGACGCGCATCTGAATCGAGCGCCGCGCCACTCACGGGCCGGTGTCCGGCGACCTGTTCGTGGCGTATTCGGAACGGATCTTGGTGCCGGCGCAGCGCCCCGGCGACGTGGTGATGGACGACCTGGTGTGCAACAAGCGGGCCGGGGTGCGAACGGCCATCGAGCGGGCCGGGTGTGCGGTTCGATACCTGCCGCCGTACAACCCGGACCGGAACCCGATCGGGATCGTGTTCTCCAAACTCAAGGCCCGGTTAAGGGCCGCGGACGCGCGCGGTGACCGAGGTCGAGAACTGCTTGGGCCGTGCTCTCGGCTACGTTCGCGCCCGATGAGTGCTGCAACCACTTCCGGCGCTGCGGATACAACCACGCGACACCCGAACGAGAACCGCTCTAAACACGAGCCGCAGGCGAGCGCGCCCCTCAGCTCACTTCGCGGCCAGATCGACGCAGATGATCTCCTTGTCGTTGCGGACATACATCTTCTTGTCGGCGAACGCCGGGGCGCACCACACCACCTTGCGGCCGAAGGCGTTGTTGGTCGGCTCCAGAAGCTTCGTCCGGTCGATCTCCGCGTAGCCCTTCGGGGTCAACTTGCCGATCGCGAGGGAGCCGGTTTCGGCGAAGAAGAAGAACCGGTCGCCGTTCTTGACCGTGAACGCCGTGTCGGAGCCTTTCGCCTCTTCGCCACCGACCGGGCCGGTACCGGTCCAGAGTCGCTTGCCGCTGGGCAGTTCGGCGGCGATCATCCCGCCCTCGTCGTCGTAGCCGTACAGCACGCCGTCTTGCAGGAACGGCTGCACGTTCACCGGCGACATGCCGTGCCCCTTCTTGTCCCTCCACACCACTTCCGCGCCGGGCTTGTCCGCGGTCAACTTCAACAGCAGGTTCTTGCCGTGGTACGCGCCCACGAACAGGTGCTCGCCGGCGCGAACGGGGGTCATCACCACGCACCCGCTGTCCGCGACGAACGGCGTCGTCCAGTATTGCTTGCCCGTTTCGGGGTCGAGCGAATAGACGGCCTTCGGACTGGCGACGATCATCTGCCGCTTCCCGCCGGCTTCCGTGATGAGCACGGGCGAGTAGCCCTGTTCGGATTGCGTACCGGCCTTCCACACTTCCTTGCCGGTCTCCAGGTTGAACGCGACGACGTGGCTCCCCTCGCCGCCGACGAGGGTGACGAGGTTCTTGCCGTCGACGAGCGGGTGCGCCGCGTAGCCCCACAGCGCGCTCTTGGTCTTGTACTCCTTCTTCAGTTCCTTCTCCCACGCGATCTTGCCGGTCTCCGCGTTGAAGCAGAACAGGTTGCCTTCCGCGCCGAGCGTGTACACCTTACCGTCGTGAGCGGTGGGCGTGCAGCGCGGCCCGGAGGGGTAGCTGATCGCGTACTTGACCGGGTACTCGTGCTTCCACTTCTCCTTGCCCGTCTTCTGGTCGAGGCACATCACGCGCTCGGTGCCGCTGAACTCCTTGCGGTCGAAGTTCGGGATCTTCACGTCGGCCGCGGTGACGTAATCGGTGACGAACACCAGCCCGCCGCTGACGGACGGCCCCGCGTACCCGCCGGCGACCGGGGTGCGCCACAGCACCTTCGGGCCGCCCTTGGGGAACTTCTCGACGATGCCGGTTTCGCGCCACACGTTGTCGCGCTTCGGCCCCATCCACTGGGGCCAATCGTCGGCGCGGGCGAGCGCGGGCGCGGCGAGCAGCGCGCTCGCGAGCAGGGTCAGGTTGCGAAGGGTCATGCGGGCCTCCTGGGGCGAGTTGAACGAGTGGTTATGATGGCCCGCGGTGCGGCACCGGGCAAGCCGGAACCGGGTATACTGAGAAGACGTGATCGCAGCGATCTGCGCGGCGTCAGTCCGCCGGTGCGATACCCTCGTCAACAGGAGCGCCGACGATGGCGGAACAAGCCCCTCTGCCGGCGACTGAACACGTCGATCACGAGAAGATCGACGCGGCCCTTGAGCGCTCGTTTCGTGAGCTGATGCTCGAGCACGCGCGGATGGGGCGGTCGGTGTGCGAGGGGCGCGACGGGAAGGTCGTGTGGATCGCCCCGGCGGAGATCTTCGCGCGGTACGGACTGGACGAGAACGGCCGGCCGCTCGCCGTGGCGAGCCAGCCCGCGGCCGGTGTGGGGTGATCCGCGCACTAGTAGGTCAACTATTTTGAACAGCGGGGTAGAGTCGTCGGAGTTTGATCCGGGCATCGGCGGTGGTGAATCGCCAGTTCACGCCGACCGCCCGGTCGTTCCGGTCCACCGACCACGGTTCCAATTCCTTCAGCAATT
>SXHE01000779.1 GCA_005773755.1 Planctomycetia bacterium | reverse complement strand
CTTCGCGCAAAGGTGGTTGGCCCGCTCCCTCCCGGTCGCGGCTCCTTCAGTATCAATCGAAGTCGACCCACACGAGTTTGATCTTGTCGAAGTTCAGCGCCTTCAAATCCTTCTCGTGAATCTGAATGTGCAGCCGGCACCCGACCGAGTTCGTCAACATGATCAGGTGGCGGTGCTTCTTGTCCGGCGTTGGGTCGTCGCCGGTTGTCGCGCGCCCGTAGCCTAACGCGTTCTCGAAGTTCCCATCCCGAAACTCGTCAAAGGCGAAACTGTAATCGGCCTCCTCGTCGGGCTTCAACTCGCCACTCCATGGGCTGCTGTCGCATTCCGGCAGATCAAGGGTTTCCTCGAATGTTAACCGCTCTGGCGACACTTCCCGGTTGCCTTCGGTCAACACGCCCGGCGGTTCGGTCCGGACGAATCGAGTCGGATCGGGAAACCAGATCGCCTTCGCGCCGATCACGTCGGGGTTGTCGTGCTCGATGTCTTGGAACGCGAAGAACGACAGCAGCCCTTGCTTGGGTAGGTCACGTGTGGCCTGCGTGTGCGCGAGCTCCGCGAAGTTGACTTGTGCGAGGAAGCCGGCTATCGCCTCGACGCCTTTCGTGTCGTCGTTGTAGATCGCCTTGCACTCCTTCCCCTTCGGCCAAGCGTACCCCTTCGGCAGGTCTGGCGAACCTCCGATCTTACTTGTGCCGACCGCGAGCTTAGCGTCCTTCACCGGCTTCTTGTTCATCCGGAGCGCCGGCCGGGCGTGTTTGAGCCACGGTAGCTTCAACTCCGGTACCTCAATTCCCACGAGCCAGTCGAGTAGCCGATGGCCGATTAGTTCGAGCCACTCTGCTTTGAACTTCGGCTTCGGTGTCGGAAAATCACTGGCGTTCATCGTCTTCACCGCGACGACGAATTGCCGCAGAAACTTGGCGCGTGCGCTGTCGCCCTGCTCTTCGAGCCAGTCGGCGTAGACCAGCTTCGTGTTGTCGTCCGCGAGGTTATCCACCACCGCGGACAGCCACTCGTATTCGCCGTCGAGTATGGGCGTTCCTTAAGAACAGGGGTCGGCACAGTTCGCTCAGTACATCGGGATCGCGACGCGGTCGCCGCTCAGGGCGCTCTCGTGGGCGCAGATGCCCACCAGCGTCCAGTTCGCGCTGGTCGGGGCGTCGGGGAACGCCGGCTGTGTGCCCAGCACGGCCATCAGGAAGTTGTGCGCCAGGTGCGGGTGGCTGCCGCCGTGCCCGCCACCCTGCACGAAGCTCAGGTGCGTCGCGTCGTGGATCGCACCTGTGAACTTGCGGATCGGGTCCGGCAGTCGCCCCGCGAAGTCCGGCACCTTCACCCGGCGCGGAATCTGGTGCTCCGGCAGGCCGCGCATGTGCAGCACCGGTTCTTCGCCTTCCAACTGCTGCCACTCGAAGCTCACGTTGCTCGCGGTCACGTCGAAGCTCTCGCGGTACTGCCGCGCGGTGTCGTACAGGCTCCGCGTCACTTCCGCGCACACGTCGCTGCCCTTGATCTTGAACGTCGCACTCTCGACGGCGAACGGCGAGCCGTAGATCGGGATGTACTCTTCGCGGATGCGCCCGGAGCCGTGGCACACGACGCTCTCGGCCAGCGCCGACTTGCCCGACGTGCTGAGGATCGCGAGGCACGGGCTAACGCAGTGGGTCGCGTACCACATCGGCGGGAGGCCCGGCCAGTAGCCCGGCCAGCCGTCCATGTCCTGCTGGTGGCTGCCGCGCAGGAACTGAATGCGGCCGAGCACCCCGCGGTCGTACAGGTCTTTCGCGACCAGGTACTCGCGCGCGTACACGACGGTTTCCATCATCATGTACACCTTCCCGACCTTGCGCTGCAGCTCGACGATCTCCTTGATCTGCTCCTTGCTGGTCGCCATCGGCACGGTACACGCGACGTGCTTGCCCGCCTTGAGCGCGGCAATCGTCTGCGGCCCGTGGTCGGGAATCGGGCTGTTGATGTGAACGGCGTCGAGGTTGGGGTCTTTGAGCATGTCCTCGTAGCTGGTGTAACGGCGCTCTTTGGGGATGCCGAACTTGTCGCCGCAGGCGTCAAGTTCGGCGCGGTTGCGCCGGCACACGGCATACATCTCGGCGTTCGGGTGCGCCTGATAGATGGGGATGAACTCGGCCCCGAACCCGAGGCCGACGATGCCGACGCGCACGCGCTGGGTGCTCATGGAGAGACTCTGTGATGCGAATGGGGGAAACTGCTCGCAGATTACGAGAGCCGCGAATCACGGGCAACGAGAAAGGGGCGCGAGATGCGCCGGTATTCTCTCGCGTGGTGAGGTCGGCCCGCGCCGGTTCGCGTAACCGGCGTACTCGTCACCGGTTGGTCATATGTCACGGCACACGTTCGACGGCATTCCCGATCTGCTCCTCTTCGACGATTATTTCGCGCCGGAACAGTGCGAACGGCTCGTTCGCCGGTCGCTCGACGTTTACGACCGTCTCGAAGCCGCAATCGGCAACGGCACGGCGCTGGAGAAGGCGCACATCCCACAACCGGCCTACGTGCGGAGCGAAAAGCACAACCTTCAGAGCGAAGAACAATTCGCGCGGGTCGCGCTCACCGAGGCGAGCGCCCGCGAGATCCGCTGCGAGTACTTCCCGCGCTACGGTGAAGACGGGCACGCGCTCGCGTACTTCCAGCGCAACGCGAACGTCCCCGATTTCGCGACCGACGGTCTCGTTCCCGGTGTGCGTGAGATGGTCGGACGCGAAGGGCTTGCGAGCGCCGATCAAGACTTGACGTGGAAGTTCACGATGAACTTCTACAAGCGTACCAACGGCAAGATCGCCGGGTTCCCCTTCCACGTCGATATCCCGTCGAACGGCGTCGTCACGATGATCCTGAACGTGCAGCGCGAAGTTCGGTTCGAGATCGCGAAGGGGGATCGCGTTACGGGCATCGACTTGCCCGTCGGCGCGCTACTGTTGCTGAGTGGCGAGAGCCGCTACGAGTGGAAGCACCGCGTGCTGCCGTCCGACGCGCCGCTGAGTGGCACGCACCCGGTCGAGCGCGTGTCGCTCGTACTGGGTTTTCAGTGACCGCTGTTACTCTCCCCCCGCGGTCGGGTTGAACTGGCGGGCGACGCGGACCGCTGCGCCGGCCAGGACCGCGATCCCGCTCAGGATTACCAGCGCGGAGATCGTGCCCGGCTGGTTCAGGAACGCGAACACCTCGCGCGTCCACACCTGCTTCGGCGGCTTGGGGGAGTCGGCGCGGTCGAGCAGGGCCATCTCTTGCGCGCTTGGCTTCAGGACCTCCGACGGCCGCGCGGTTTCCGACTTCGGCTCCGGTTCGCTCGCGTTCACGCCGTAGGGCGTTGTGTCTTCGTCGTCCTCGGTCCAGGTTCGGGCGCGGTCGAGCGGGTGATCCGACTTCGCGGTGCGCCGCGGGGCCGGGGCGGGCGCGGGCGGCTCGTCGTCCTCCGCGACCTCGGCTCGCACCCGCTTCTTGGGGGCGGGCGGGTCGTCGGCCATCAGCACGTTGTACCCGACCAGCTCGCCGTCGAGCGTCGTGATCGGCGGCAACTCGGACGGCTGCGGCGCGGGTTCGCGCTCCGGTTCGGCGGCCCTCGGTTCGGGCTTCGGCTTCTTCTTTTTCTTGCGCTTGAGCAGGTCGCGTGTGAACAGCAGCGCGAACGCCAGCCGACCGAGCAACCGGCCGTAGAAGAGCAACGCGAGCGCCAGCATCGGCGCGCCGGCGAACAGCAGCGGCCACTCGTCGGCGGTGAGGAACACCCACCGGAAGGCGAGGCCGCCGAGCGCGAACACCGGCAGTGTGAGGACGAAGAACCCGAGCGCGGCCGCGGGCTTCTGCGCGAGCCGTGCGAACACTTGCGGGTGTAGCGGCATCCACACGCTGCTCGCGCTCAGCGACGACAACTGACTGACGGGGTACAGCAGCCACGCGACCAGCACCGGCACCGCGAACCCGACCCACGCGAGCTGCGTGCTCCCCGCGAGGGTGCGGCCGATGACGTAGGCGGGTCCGAGCCACAGGCACAGCAGCCACGCGAGGTAGAACGGCTTCCAGAAGTTGTCTGTGACCGGCTCGCTGGCCCAGGTGATGTGCTTCGCCCCGGCCGCGGTGCCTTCAAGCACGGTCAGGTAGTAGTGCGCCGCGAACAGGCAGAACGCGAACACGCACAGCGCCGCCGCCACGAGCGCGGGAACGAAGATCAGGGCGCGAAGGTCCATGCGAGTACCCGAAGGGCGGGAGCCGTCAGGATACAGACGCACGCGGCGGATGGGGATTTCAATGAGAGCGCGAGGCGAGTGAGAAACTCACCTGCCGGGCGGGCACGGGGAGCTTTGAAACAGGAAAGCCTACACGTCCGCCGGGTCAGGTGCAGGGGTTGGGGTGGTCGAGCCTGGCATCGGCGTTTGGGCTTCGGTCAACTCAAGGGTTTCCGTCTCTTCGACCGCTGCGACAACGGCCCACCCGGCCACCCGGACTCGCTCAAACAGCCAGGTCGCCGGCCGACCGGTGGACGGGTCCACGATCGTCCCGCTACCCGTCTCGTCGCGGAGAACCCTTCGGATCAGTGCGCGGGAGTGTTCGTCGGTACTCAGGTCGGTGATGTTCCGGGGTGGCGTGTCGGTCGCCGCGAGGGCCGCGAAGTCGTACTCGGGGAGGGGGTGGCTGATGACGAGACCGGCCCGACTGATCACGAACGCGGAACTCCTCTGCCCGAAGTCCAGATCTTTCAGCCAGTCCCCCAGGCGTTCAAAATACCGGACTGAAAGATCCACGTTCACCACACCCGCGAACCCGTCGTTCTTATTAAAGGGGACCGTGTAGCTGACCATGGGTATGTCGCCGCCCCCCGCGTCGAGGAACGGCTCGGTCCACCGGGCCTCTCCCGCCGCACGTGCCTGCTTGTACCAGTCCAGGTCGCGATAAGGGTAACCGGGCGGCAGGAGGTGTTTCGTCCGAATCTCCCCCCGCGAGCCGCCGCGGAACTGGTATAGCCCATAGTTCTCCAGGTCCGAGTGGAACCGGCGAGGCTCGAACGCGACGAACAGCCCGAAGATCCGCTCCTCGCGCCGGAGCATCGCGTCCATCCATCTGACCAGTTGGGCCTCCTCCCAGTCGTCCCGTAGCGCCACCAGGGCCGCGAGGGAGCGGCCGATCATTTCGAGCCGCCCCAGTTCGCCTTCCAGGCGCTCGGCGACCTGTCGGGTGAGCGCCTGCTGCAATGTCCTCTGGGCGGCAACGGTCAACTCGCGGCGCTTCCGCTCCTCGCCCTCCCGAGCACGGGCTTCGACACTCGCCAACTCCGCCTGCCGCAGCCGCGCCTCCACGGAGTTGAGGTACTCCGTCAACTCCGCGGCAAGGACGCCCGCATCCCGCGGCCGTTCCGCTGGCTCGAACGCCAAGCACCTCTTGCACAACCGCACCAATTCCGCCTCGGCCGCGCACCCGTCCAATCGGGACCAACAGTCATCCCGTTGGCCCCGCATCGCCATCACCCGCACTGCTGTGGCCGTGTTCCCGACGTACGGGGGTTCTCCGGTCAAGATCACTGCCAACAGCGCTCCCAGCCCGAACACGTCGGCCCTCTCGTCCACCTTGTCGAGTTCACCGGCCGCCTGTTCCGGCGGGATGTAGGCCGGTGTACCGACCAGGCTGCCCGCCTGCGTGTGCTCCTCGCTTTCGGGTGCCGTACTGATTTCCGTCCAGCCCTGCGTCTCCTCACCTGCGGTCATCGGAGCGGATAGTGTCGGCGGGGTTCCGAGTACCTTGGCAAGCCCCCAGTCCATGACCTGGACCTCGCCGAACGCGCCCACCATCACGTTCGCCGGTTTCAGGTCGCGGTGAATGACGCGGTGAGCGTGGGCGTAGCCGACCGCCTGGCACACCGCCGCGAACACCCCCAGCAACGGGGCACGGTCGGTCGCGGGGTCCGGCCTGGCCCTGAGGATCTCTTCGAGGGTGCGGCCCTTGATTAATTTCATGGCGAGAAACGGCCGGCCGTCGGGGAGGCGGCCGACGTGATGCACGGCGGGGATGCCGGGGTGCTGGAGTTGGCCCGTGATCCGCGCCTCTACTAGGAAACGCTGGGTGGCCGGCCCGTCCGCCGGGAAGCGGTCTTGGAGAACCTTGACGGCCACCTCCCTGTCCAGAGCAAGATCGTGGGCGCGGTAGACAACACCCATACCACCGCGACCGATCTCGTCGAGCAACTCGAAACCGGGCGGTTCGGTGGTCACGACAGCCCCCCGCGGCTGAACATTCGGTCCCTGCTCCGCCGATCTCGGAATGAGTTCGACCGATCTATCATCCTCCAAACAGGGCATATTGCAAGTCAGCGCGAACGGCTTCCTCGCAGCACGCTTCGCGCGTTCGCGACAGGACTGACCCGCGGCCGGCGCTGTCGCACTTCACCACGGCCTCACACCGTAGCCAGTTCCAGGCTGAGCTTCTTGGCGTCGGCGGCGAACTTGCGCACGTCTTGCGTGATCCGCATCGAGCAG
>SXHE01000778.1 GCA_005773755.1 Planctomycetia bacterium | reverse complement strand
GGCCGTTCGCCAAGCCGGGAGGCACACACTTGCGTCGGCTGTGGATCCACAACGTGTTGCCGGCCGCGTTCGCCGCACTCCCGGTGCTGGCGGCGCTGCTCGTGTTCTTCGCCGTCCCCGCCGACGCACGGCGCGACTACCTCAAGCGCGTCGAAACCGCCCCCATCGACTGGATCATCCTGGGCATCGGGTTCACCCTGTTCGCTGTGCAAACCGTCGTCGCGTTCAAGGCGCTGCGCTGGCAACAAACGGACTTCGACGTGAAGGCCGACCGGTGGCTGAACCACCTGTCGCAGGCGGCCGAGTGGTTCCCGCTGCTGGGGCTGATCGGCACGGTCGCGGCGATCCTCCAGACGTTCAGCTCGATCAAGCCGGGCGTGACCCCGCAGGACATCATCCACACCTACGCCCCGGCCATCACCGCGACCGGCGGCGGGCTGTACATGGCGTTTATCAACATCCTGCCCATCTGGGTGGTGCAGGTCGGGCGCGACTCGATCCGCGCGCTGGCCGGGTTCGCCCCGGCCCCGGCTGAACCGCCCGCGCAGGCCCCGCCGCCCCGCGAGACCGGGGGCAAGTCGTGATTTCGACCCCGCGCCGCGCCGTGACGCGGTTCTTCATCCCGCTCATCGACGTGCTCATCCTGCTGTTCTGCATCTTCCTGCTCATGCCGTTCGTGAGCGGTCCGACCGCGCCCGAGCCGTCGGACCCGAAGCCGCCGAAGGAGAAACTGCCGGACAACGTCGAGGCGCTCCAGCGCGAGCTGAAAGAAGCGAAGGAGCGCATCACCCGGATGGAGGCCGCGATGCAAGCGGGGCTGGCGGATCGCGTCATCGTCCGCGCGCTCCAGGTGGGCAAGGATGCGAACGGCGTGTTCCTGTACTACTACGACGACACCGGGCGGCGCGAGATTCGCAACAGCACCCAGACGCTGCAACTGATCGCCCAACAGAAGACGCTCGCGATCAAGACCGGCGGGGTGAAGGACGTGATGTTTCTGATCCTGTACCCGCACGACGCGAAGGGCAACCCGCTCGGCTACCCGAACGCCAAAGCCGAGAAGGAGATACAGGGGTGGTTCGGCGATTTACCGGTGAAGTTCCAGTAGCGCGCGACGAGCAAGGGGCTGACATGGTCGAATCACTCCTGGCGGATTCACTAGTGTCCGGGGCGGGCGAGAAGGTTGCCGCGTTCGTGGTGAAGTGCCTGGCCGTCGCCGGCGCGTTTCTGATCGGCTATTTCGTCGGCGGCGCGGTCGCGTGGGCGCTGGACCGCTGGGTGTTCGCGAAGAAGGCCCCCGAGCAACTGAAAAAGGCTGTGTCCATCATCGCCGGGGTCGCGCTCGCGATCCTGGTCGCGCTGATCGTGTTCGGCGACGGCGGCAACGGCATGTTCGGGCGCGGCGGCGGGTCCGGCGACGGAAAGGGAACCCCCAGCGACGACGGCAATAACAAGCAAACCCCCGCGCCGCCGGAACCGAAGAAGCCGGAAGACCCGCCGAAGAAGGACGAGCCGCCGAAGCCCACCCCGAAGCCGACGCCGGGCGACCTGCGCGTGACCATTCGCGTCGGCGACGAGGTGAAGGACGACGAGTACTACCTGATCGGCGACGACCCGACGCCGAAGTCGTTCGAGGACTTCAAGAAGGCCATCGAGGTGCGCCGGAAGACGACCGACCCGGAACTGAAGACGGTGTTCTACCGTTTCAACGGGGAGCCGCTGTCGATCACCCACAAGGCGGTCTCGCGGCCCTACGCCTGGCTGGACATGTTCAAGATTCCCTTCGCGAAGGAATGAGGCCGGCGCGCCGATGAGTACAGCCCCGCCGCAACCCGAACCCGCTCTCGACGTTCCGCGCGTGCTGCTGTTCGGGCACCGCGGCGCGGGCAAGTCCGCACTCGTGGGTGCGCTCCTCCAGGCCGGCGAGACACAGGGCGAAACGCTGCGCGGCGAAGTCGTCCACTCCTCAGTCGATCTGCCCCGCATCCGCGACGCCGTGTACAGCGGCACCAAACTCGACCCGTACAAGACCGACCTCGTCAGCTACACCATTCGCCTGCGGCCGTGGCGCGTCGGCACCAAACCCGTCGGCGACCCGCTCACGGTCGTCCTCGACGACTGCGACGGCGTGGCGGCGGAAGCGCTGCTCGAACACCCGGAGCCGATCACCCAGCGTGCCCCAGGCAGCCCGGTGGCCCGCGCGGTCGTCGAAGCCGACGCCATCGTGCTCCTCGTTGACGGCGCTTCGACCGACGACGAACTGAAGGAAGCGTTCAAGGATTTCGATGCGTTCCTGAACGTCGTCCACCGGGCGAAGACTGACGCGCGTGTGGTCGGCGGGTTCCCGGTGTACCTGGTGCTAACGCAGTGCGACCGGCTCGCGCGGCCCGGCGAAACGATCGGCGCGTGGGAGGCCCGCGTCGCGGAGCGCGTCGATTACGCGTGGGCGGCGTTCGACGCGCACCTGAAGGACGCGGACCCCGAAGACGCTTCGCCGTCGCCGTTCCTGTCGTTCGGCAGCGTCGAATTGACCGTTTTCGCCTCGGCGATCCGCCGCCCGCCGCTGCCGGGTTCGACCGCGCCGACGCACCACCCGGATCAGGTGGCCGAACTGTTCCGCGACTGTTTCACCGCGGCCCGCGCGCACCACGAGCGGGCCCGCACGTCCGAGAAGCGGCTGAAATGGACCGTCCGGCTCGCGCTGTCGGCCGTCGTCGTGCTGCTCCTCGGCCTCACGACGGTCGCGCTGTTCCCGCCACGACCGGCCGGCACCGAACTAGCAGACCGCGTGCGCCTGTACCTCGCGAGCGAGCCGCCCGCGGCCGCCCGCCTGGCCGACGGCGAGATCGAGCGGAACCGCACGACCTTGCTCCGGTTCCAGACCGACGCCGCCTACGCGACCCTCGAATCGGATTTGCGCGAGTTCGTTGAGGCCCGCGTGAAGGAGATCGAGACCTACAAGGCGTACCGGGCGAAGCTCCGCGACGCGCCCGCGCCGGGCGAGTTGCGCACCCTGCGTGACCTGACCGCGGCACGTGACGCACTCCGGGCCGGCGAGTTGGCCCCGCCGCCGATGTACGACTGGCACGAAACGGCCGCGGTTCGGCTCCGCGACAAGTGGCTCGCCGACTGTGCCGCGGTCGAGGCGACCGAAGCGGCGCTCGTGGCCCGCTACCGCAAGCACGACGAGGACATGCTCGCGCACATGTTGAAGCGGCCGTTCGACACGTCCTGGGTCGAGGCGTTCGACTCGCTCGCGGCGCGGGCGGACCGACCGCAGTTCCCGCTCGACGACCAGTTGCCGGGTTCGCCGTCCATCGACCACCCGCGCGGCCAAGCGGTCCACTACCGCGACGTCAACGACTTCGACGAGGTGGACCGCGCGCGCCGCACCTGGGAGCGCACCCGCGACCGCGTGGCCGCAATGCGCGACCTGGCCGACGCGCTCGGGATGATCGCCGCCCCGGACCGGCGGGAGGCGGTGCTCGCGCTCACGGACGCGGGCACCGTCGACCCGGCCGCGCGGCTGGCCGCGCTGAAGCGCGTATACCCGCTTCGGCCCGACGGCTATGCGGTCTGGGAAGTGTGGCAGTTCACGCCCGCCGGCGCGGACCTCGCGGCGCGGCTCAGGGACTCGTTCGACGCCGGTACGCGCCATCTCAAGAAACTGGTGACCACGCCCGACACCGCCGCCGGGTGGAAGGCGCTCGGGGCCACGCTGGGCGAACCGAAGTTCCGCGACTGGGGCGAACTGCTGCACCTGCTCGCCCGCTTACAGCGCGCGCGCCTCGCGGAACCGGTGCCGCCCAACCCGGTCACGGAACTGGAGAAGTTCCTCGCGGACCTCGACACAAAGACCTTCGAGCTGAATGCGACCGGGTTCACCCTGACGATCCCGCTCGACCTGACCGCGGGGCTAGACAACCTCGACCCGGCCGAGAACACGCTGACGCTCACCGCGGGAAGCGGGAACCAGGTGCGGACCGCGAAGTACCGTGTGAAAAAGGGCGAGCTGCGCACCGAACAAGTGGCCGGCAAGGACAAGCAGGTGATGGTATACCCGGTGCAGGCGGAAGGCGAAACCAAGCTGACCTATCGCGCCGGAGACGAGTTTCGGGCGCTGCTCCCGGTCAAAGCGGGCACGCAATCGCTGGAGCTGACCTGGGGCACGGCCGGCTCGCAAACGTTTCAGTTCACCCGCCTGATGCGCGAGCCGCGCCTGACCGGGCGCGCCACCGGCACCGGTGTGACCCTCGTGCCGACCAACTCGAGCGCTGTCCCGGTGCTGCCCGTACTGCTCCCGAAGTGAGTCGGTGCTGTGGCCCGCGCCCCGCCGGGTGAGCGTCAGTATTGTCGGTGCTTGTTTGTGGGGCGCGCCATCCGGTCACGTCCGCCTTGACGGACCGCGCCTCCGTGTCGAGAATACACCCACGGCTCCCGCACAGTGTCCCGCCCCACCCGGCCCACCGCGGGCCGTCTCGTTCGCCCGCGCATCCCGAGACCGTCACCTATGAACTTCGCGCGCGTTCGGCTCTGGCATTTGGTCCCGTTCGCGCTGGTCGCGGGCCTCGCGCTGCTGCCCGCCGGCTGCGGCGGCGGTGGCGACGGCGTGGAGACGTACGACGTGCCGAAGGGCAACGAGCCGCCGCCGGGGTCGAAGATCGGCGGCCCCGGTGCCGGCGCGGATGGTTACCGCATCCTTGGGGCGATGTACCCGGCCGGGGAGAAGGGCTGGTACTGGTACTTCAAGTTCGCCGGCCCCGCCGACAAGATCGCGGCTGCCGAGGCCGGATTCGATGAGATGGCGAAGTCGGTGAAGTTGCAGGCCGACCCCGCTAAACTGCCGACGCTCGAGCTGCCGAAGGGCTGGACGCGGACCGGGCCGAAGGTCGTCGGCAGCGGCGGCGTTCAGGTCCGGTTCGAAGAGGTGCTAACGATCGGCGGGTTGGAGTGCACCGTCAGCTACGTCGGTGGCGGCGCGGACGGCAACCTGGGCCGCTGGGCCGGGCAGGTCGGCGCGCCCGCGGGTGCCGCGGCCAAAGCGACCACCGAGTTCGTGGCGAATGGCGTCAAGGCCC
Organism: Planctomycetia bacterium; assembly: GCA_005773755.1. Taxonomy (GTDB): domain Bacteria; phylum Planctomycetota; class Planctomycetia; order Gemmatales; family Gemmataceae; genus Gemmata. Next base: position 267 of record SXHE01000778.1, on the reverse strand, counting down.
TGCGCGTCGACCTGCGCGGGTCGAAGAACCCGCTCGGCAAGGGCGGCCCGATGACGGGCGGCAAGTAGGACCGACACACGTTTTCTGTAGCCGACCTCAGTGAGGTCGGTGCCTTTTCGCTCGTGTAGCACCGGCCTCACTGAGGCCGGCTACAGAAGAACTCTCCGAGGGAACCCGGCGATGAGCACCAACGCACCGCACACGCCCGGCGAGTTCGGCGAACCGGCGGCCCGCCCGCCCCGTTCAGCTTTTCGGCCGTGCCGCGAT